>DASRND010000009.1 GCA_035647615.1 Bacteroidales bacterium
AATATGTACCAATCAGACAATGATAAATACTACATTTATGTAAATCCTTATGGCAATATCAATAATAAATGGGATAATCGAATTAAGCAAATATTGTTTATTAGATCTGTTGGGAATAGAGTTGTAAAAGTAATAGGGAAAGCAGAAATTAAGCAACAAATAAGCCTTAATGTAATCAGAAAAGTAGGTTCAGGAATAGATGATTCCCAAAGAAAATATATAGATGATAACAAGGTTACCTACGGTAATATCAAAATCTATGAATTAGGTTCTTGGTCTAATCATTTTGTAACATTTGAGGCGGAAGGAATTTATAAAGCTAAAACTGATATTTATCTAACTATCAATGATAATCAATATTATTCATCTAATAGTTCATTTGTTTTAAAAAACATTAGAGCTATAAACAATCAGTCTCAAAAACTATACATAGATCCTAACAACGAAAATTATAAAACAATAGAGGAGGATATTATTCAAAACGCTGAGTTTTGGGAAAAAAATACTGTGGGCAAAGTAAACCTTTCAGAAAATAATAAAAACACTGAAAGTTTTCTATCAATAATTAGAAAAGAAAATGATGAATTAGTTAATTCAAATTTATTAGCACATTTCCTTGAAAACGACAAAAGCTTTTGGTCTGATTTTGTTGAGAATGTCTTAGAAATAGGAGATGAAAATATAATTAACAGCACTCCCAAAATTACTAGAGAATCAATCGGTAATATTGATTTATTCATAGAAGTTGGAGATTGTGCAATAGTAATTGAGAACAAAATAAAATCAAGGATAAGTTGTCAAAGAAACAGCGATTATTCTCAGTTAGAAAAATATGTAGAAAAAGCTGAAGAACATTTTACTGACCAAAAAAGTAATATCTCCTTGCCCTCAAATCGAACATTACATTTTTATCTACTGAGACCAGACTATAATAATGAAGATTATGATGTTTTCGATAAAAGGAAAATGTATACAGAAATTAAATATTCAAAAATTTACGAGGTTATTAAAAATCGAAAGTCTGATTTTCATTTTGATGAATTTAAAAGAGTTGTAAAAAAGCATTCGGCTGAATACGATAACGAATTATTTGAATTAATGAATGAAAGATTTATTGAACAGATAAAAAACAAACAATTACAAATGCCAGCCGATAACAACAAATCATGACTCACAGCCGGTTAAGCGTTCATCTGGAAGTAGCAAGACTTTCCATTGGTTCTTAAAATATTTTAAGATGTGTGGTCATTACTGAAAATGATAGTATTACTTTTGCTTCATTGTTTAATCAAAAAAATAAAATGCATGAAACGAACCATTACATTAGCACTAAGCCTTTTTGTTTGCTTATTCAGTTTTGCACAGAACACAATTTTTTCGACAGGATTTGAAGGCCCTGGCTTTGATGCGGGCTGGACTACCGGAATGACAACAAACATAAATCAAGCTCCGTATGATTACCCGGCAGGATTAGACCCATGGGACATGTGGGATTTAACACAGGAACCGCTATATGTACACGCTGGGTATTCTGCTGCTTACATTGGGGCAACACTCAACCTCGAAAACAAATATGACTGGTTGATGTCGCCACAATTTTTAGTGCCAACCAATGCCAGAACAAGCGTTAATTACTGGATGTGGTATCATTCATCAACCCCATCAAATTGGACCTGGTTGTATATTATGGTTTATGATGTAGCGGAAGATACGTGGGAGATGGGTGAATTGATATTGCATGAAATGAATGCACCTTTTCATTATATCGAAGAATATGCTTTTGATTTAACCCCGTGGATAGGAAAAGACGTTAAAGTTGCCTTTGCAAAAAGAGGAACCTACCAATTTGCTATGGATGATATTAGTTTTACTTTCATCGACGATGGGAATGATTTGGGAGTCGGTGCCATTCTTTCCCCTGACAATCAATATGGCTGTACCCTATCTGCAAATGAAGAAATCAAAATAAGAATTGAAAATACCGGGACATTGGACGTTAGTACTTTTGACCTAACCTACATTATAAACAGTGCTATTCTTGTTACTGAAACTGTAAATGAAGAAATTAAAGCTGGAGAAACATTGGAGTATACTTTTATCGAAAAAGCCGATTTGTCAGTATTTGGAGACTACACGATTGATGTTGAAGTGATCGTTGAGGATGATCAAGATCCTGGTAATAATTTACGCACTACCCATGTTAAATCCAAAGATGCAGAAATAACAGTTGTGCTGCTTACCGATTTTTATGAAAATGAAACTTCATGGGAAATTGTAGATGAAAACAATACGATAATTGCAACAAATGGAGCGCTCCAAAAAACAAGTTTACATACGGATCATGTTTGCGTTATGTCCACAGGTTGTTACACATTTACAATTTACGACGGTTACGGCGATGGCATTAGCTTTGGCCCCACTCCCGGATATCTCAACGTTTATTACAATGGAGAATTGGTAGGTGGTTTTAGTCAGGACGAATCAAATTTCGGTGTTGAATTTAAAATCGATTCAATAGGCAATGGTTGTAGCGGTGTAAATATAAATTCTCCCTTTCGCGAAATAGTAAAGGCCTATCCAAATCCTGTAAGCGGCACTTTGTTCTTAGAAAACTTAGAGGAAGTGACCTCCGTTAAAATAATTGATATGCTTGGCAGGGAACATACGCTGCAAGCTGAAATCACTGGAAATAGAGTTTCCGTCGATTTTTCAAAGTTTGAAAACGGGCTATATTTGGTTAAAATAAATTCGAAAGATACCGAATACGATTCCTTCTTAATACAAAAAAGATAAAATAACATGAAACGAACCATTACATTAGCATTAAGCCTTTTTGTTTGCTTATTTAGTTTTTCACAGAACACAATTTTTTCCTCAGGATTTGAAGGCCCTGGTTTTGATGCCGGCTGGACTACCGGAATGACCACAAGCATTAACGAAACGCCGTATGATTACCCTGGCGGTATGGATCCATTGGAAATGTGGGGTCTGTCGATGCAACCTAACTATGTACATTCAGGGAATTCTGCTGCCTGGATTGGAGGAACATTTAACCTGGAAGACAAATATGACTGGTTGATGTCGCCACAATTTTCGGTGCCCACTAATGCTACTACAAATGTTAATTACTGGATGTGGTATAATTCATCAACTCCCTCCTATTGGACCTGGCTGTACATTATGGTCTATGATGTAGCGGAAGATACGTGGGAAATTGGTGAATTGATATTGTATGAAGAGAGTGTGGTTTTGCATTATACCGAAGAATACGCTTTTGATTTAACCGCCTGGGAAGGGAAAGAGATTAAAGTTGCCTTTGTAAAAAGAGGAACTTATCAGTTTGCTATGGATGATATCAGTTGCATTTCGGTTGACGATGGAAATGATTTGGCAATGATCGCCATTCTTGCCCCAGACAATCAATATGGCTGTACCCTAACTGCAAATGAAGAAATCAAAATAACACTCGAAAACACAGGGACATTGGACGTTAGTACTTTTGATGTGCAATATGTTATAAACAGTTCTATTCTTGTTACCGAAACCGTAAATGAAGAAATCAAAGTTGGAGAAACATTGGATTATACTTTTATTGAAAAAGCCGATTTGTCAGTATTTGGAGACTACACCATTGATGTGGAGGTAATCGTTGAGGATGATCAGGATCCTGGTAATAATTTACGCACTACCCATGTTAAATCCACAGATGCAGAAATAACAATCGAGCTATTCACCGATTACTATCAGTCCGAAACTTCATGGAGTATTGTTGATGAAAACAATACGATAATTGCAACAAATGAAGAGCTTCAGAGAGCTACTTTACACACCAGTAATATTTGTGTTATGTCCACAGCTTGTTACACATTTACAATCTACGACGCCTATGGTGACGGCATCAGCGATGGGAACCCTGCCGGTTATCTCAACGTTTATTACAATGGAGAATGGGTAGGTGGTTTTAGCCAGGACGAAGCAAATTTTGGTTATGAATTTAAAATCGATTCGATAGGCGATGGATGTGGTGGTGTAAATATAAATTCCCCCTTTCGGGAAATAGTTAAGGCTTATCCAAATCCTGTAAGCGGCACTTTGTTCTTAGAAAATTTAGAGGAAGTGACCTCCGTTAAAATAATTGATATGCTGGGCAGAGAGCATACGCTGCAAGTTGATGGCACCGAAAATAGAGTTTCCGTCGATTTTTCAAAGTTTGAAATTGGGCTGTATTTGGTTAAAATTATTTCGAAAGATACCGATTACAAAACCTTCTTAATCCGAAAAGAATAACTGTTTTCAACAAGGAGGGGAGCGATTAGATTACGCTCCCCTTTTTTTATCGGTGTAAAACCCGGGCGCTTTCACTTTTTCGGCCTTCCCGTCCTGGCATAAAACTCTGCAAGTGCGTAGATATAATCCTGGTTGTTGGGTTCCAGTTCAGTAGCTTTTAATAAGCGGCTTTCGTTTTTATCATCATCACCAAGATATTGATAGATTAATCCCAGGTTATAAAAAATACGCGACCTTTCGGGCATAAGCTCTCCGGCCTGCTCCAAAATTATTGTGGCATCTTTATATTTTTGCATTTCAGCCAAAAGCAATCCTAAGGAATAGTAGAGGCTGCCGTCTGCGGGGTTGATAGCAATTGCCTCCCTGAAAAGTTTTTCGGCCGCTTCGTTTTTGCCTTGCCGGTTATAAATCATGGCCAGGTTTACTTTGGCAGGATAAAAAACTTTGTCGATAGCAATGGCTGCGAGGTAATTCTTCTCGGCTTTATCGATGTGCCCTGTATTGGAATAGAAATTACCAAGATTATGCCGGCTCGTGGCAAAATCGGCAGTATAGCGCATGGCGGCTTCATATTCCTTTAATCCTTCATTAAATCCTTTTATAAAAGTAGAATCAACTTGTTCCTTAGGCAAAATGCTAAGTTGGCTGGCGGCTTCAACCCTCACAGCCTTAATTGGGTCGTTAAGAAGTGGCACCATGGTTTCCTTTAATTCATCGTAAGAAGCAGGTTGGTATGCCCTGATGACATAAGTCCTGATCAATGGATCAGGATCGTTGCGTAAAAACCTGATGGTTTTGAAACAGCGCTCATCAGCAAAGTTAGCCAGCAGTGATGCTGCCGTTGCCCGCACTATTGGCGGGTATTGGTCGTCAGATGCTGTTGATATTTCGATGAGTCTTGTAATAGCAGAATTGTCGCCATCTTCGGCAGCAGCAAAGGTTTCGCCGTAATGGGCTTTCCTGCTTTTGCCATACCATTCGGTGATGTATTTTTCCGACCATGCGGCAGTTTCATCAGCGTGGCAACTGTTGCAGGCATTGGGCACTCCCAGGCTAATGGTCAGGTCGGGACGGGGAATGCGGAAGCTGTGGTCGCGGCGGTAATCCACGCCCATATAATATCCGCCATCCAAATGGCAATTGATACACAAAGCGCCCTCGCCCTCTTTGTAAACCATTTTCCGATGGTTGCCCTGCTGTAACTCAGGGTTATCTTTAATTTTATGAAAATGATGCTGGTAAGTATCATAAGATTCAGCACGGTGGCATTGCAGGCAAAGGCCGTTTCTGGTTTTTACCAGGGCAAGGCTGTGGGCATCGTGGCAGTCGTTGCACTTTATGTCGTTGGTAAACATTTTGCTCTGGACAAATGATCCATACACATAGTCTTCCTCCAGGATTTGTCCGTCGGAATAATACATGGGTTCGTTCACCAATTGCGGAATATAATGATCGAGCAAATGGCTGCCGAAGTGATCGAAATCGCTTAAAGCTGAGCGGCGCACATGGCAGCGGGCACACAGATCGACATATTCTTTGGTTGGAAGATCACGTGTCGAAACCACCAATCCGGTATTGACATCTTCCGGCCGCGACATTTCGGGCAGTGCCGCCCAGTCGAGATGGGCATAGCCGGGGCCGTGGCAGGCTTCGCAATGCACATTAATATCCGACCAGGTGGTATTGAAAGTAAGTGCTTCGGGATCAAAATTCTTCTGCAAGTGTGTCGAGTGGCATTCGGCGCACATGCCGTTCCAGTTCTGTCCCTGGTTGGTCCAGTAAAGCCAGTCGTCGGGCAGTATTTCTTCACCGGCATACACGGCCTCGGTCATGTTGTACCATTCATTTTTATCCGAGTCCCAGGTAAGATTCAGGGTTTGGTATTTCCCGTTTTCGAAAGGGATGAGGTATTGCTGTAAAGGCCACCAGCCAAAAGTATAATCTACCTGGAAATCGCCGAAAAGGCCACCCGGCCCACGGGTATGCACAAAGAACTTCCCGTCCTTTTTGAAAAACCTGCTGCTATCAGTTCCCGAAACAAACAGGGCATCATCGAAGTCGCCCAGAACCGTTGAATCATTCGCCACTTTCATTGCTAAATCGTGGTGCGAATTTACCCAGAGGTCGTATTCAATCTTGTGGCACTCCATGCAATTTTCGCCACCCACAAAGTAGGGCCGCGATGATACAATCTTATCGTTACCCGAAAAATAATGGAACTTGATCCATTGCGCCGGAAAGATCAGGATGATGACCACTGCTGCCAAAAGGCCGATGAATTTCCAGGTGTTGTTTTGCATTTTTAAATCTATAAATAACTAATTTCCATCACACCATTCTCTCTAAGCGTAAGTTTCCTGCGATTTTTCAAATTCCTTTCTTTTCATCGGCTTGCTGGTATCCACTTTCACTACGCCCTGATCGATGATTATCGGGAAATAATCCAGCGCCCTGGGTGCGGGCGGATTGATGACGTTTCCGTTCATGGCAAATTCGGATGCATGACAAGGGCAAATGAACCTGTTTTTGCTTTCGTCCCACGAAACCGAACAGCCCAGGTGAGAGCACTTTAGCGACAAAGCAAGCAGCCCTCCATCGTTGAGCCGAACCAGATAAAACTGCCCGCTTCTCACAGGTGTAACAGAATTATTTGGAATGTTCTTTAAATCGCCCACCGTTCTTAGTTGGGAGATGTTTTTTACATCGGCTTTTTTAGTTGGCGATAAAAACGAAAAAGTCATCCACAAAAATTCAAGACTAACGATAGCGCCCAGCGCCGGCCAGAGGTTTTTCACAAAGGCCCGACGAGAACGGGTTCCGGGTTCCGGGTTTCGCGTTTCGCGTTGCGGGGTTCGGGTTGTTGGCTCCGAAACTCCGTCACTTAAATTAATCCTATTTCCAGTTGTTCTCGACATATTGGATAAATTTGTTAATCATCCTACCAAGTTTATCATAGTCTTCCAAAAGTTTTGTTAGCGGCTTGTCTTGATAATAAAGATCGCTTATCATTTCAATTTGTGATATTGCCTCATCGCATGAAGCATGGGCAAAGACCAAATACCTGACAAACTCCGCTTTATATCTTCTTCGGCCAAAGCCTTCAGCAATCGTATCTTTTATTCCTTTTGATGACCTTCTCACTTGGCTCCCCTGCTCGTACATTTCGTGCTTTGGCAACTCCATTGTCATTTTATGAACTTGCAAAGCCAAATCATACGAAAGTGTGTAAATTTCAAGATCTTTATATGAATTCATAAACTTCAATTATTTTCTCAAACCCGCAACTCGCATCCCGCAACCTGCAACCCGCATCCCGCAACCCGCATCTCAAAACGCCAAATGCATCCCCGCTCCCCTTAAAAATGTCCCGAAAAACATCAGCATCAAATAGGCCACGGTAAACAAAACAAAGAGTGCTAAAACCAAATCTATTTTCTTATTGCTGAATTTCTTTTTAATAAAAAACATAAATAACCAGGTCATCCCCACTAAAAATAAAAAGGGTGCCAAACCCACGCTGATAATGGGAGGAACACTGGTAAATAATCCTTCCAGATGCAAAACGTATTCATCCAGCACGATCAAAGCCGGCGTTATCACAATGGCTGTTATTGCCGACCAAAGGATAATTCTGTTGTAGGATTCCCTTGTAAAATCCACCTTACCCTCGCTGCCTGAATATTTCAAAAATGGAATGGCTACAAGACCCGCCAACAGTATGGAAGGAATAATGACTACGGCAAAGAATGGGTGAAAATGCAGGATCAATTCCTGAATGCCCTGAAAATACCAGGGAGCCTTTGCCGGATTGGGGCTGAAGGCCGGATTGGCCTTTTCCTGCAAAGGGGCGTCGATGAGTGTGCTGAATAAAAACACAAATGCCAATAAAGCCAGGGCAACCACCGCTTCGCGCTTGATGAGATGCGGGTTGGTTTCGACGCGCACGACCTCAGAAGAAGAGATATTTCGCGGCAGGATTACACCCCCAGCTTTCCTTACTTTCCAAAAATGTATGAGCATTAAAACAACAAGAAGCGCCGGAAAAACTCCTGTGTGAAAGGTGTAGAAATTGAGCAGTGTTGCGGCTCCTACTTCAGCGCCACCTCTGATAAGTTCCTTAATCCACTGACCTGCCCAGGGCACATAATCCAACATATTTGTGCTTATCGTGATGGCCCAATAGGAGAGCTGATCCCAGGGCAACAAATATCCTGTAAAGTTGATAAACACAACGCTCAAAAGCAAAGCGACACCAATTACCCAGTTCCAGTGGCGTGGCGCGGTGAAGGCACCCGACAGAAAAACCCTGACCAAATGCAGGAAGGTGATGACGATTAAAAACATTCCGCTCCAGTGGTGGATGTTCCTTACAAACTTTCCAAACAGAAGCCCTTCCTGAATGCGCTGGATTGAATCGTAGGCAGCTTGCGGGCTTGCCTCATAATGAAAGCGCAGCAGGATTCCGGTAAAAAGCTGTAACAAAATCAGCGTGGTAGCCATACCGCCCAGACCGCACGTATGTGTAAACCGAAGATTTGCTTCCGGCATTTGATAGGGATGAAGGTGCAAAAGGAAGTTTCTTCCTTTTGCGGACTTCGGTGGACGCGCATCGAGCTGATCAATATTTAGTTTTTCAACATTCATTTTCAAGCCCAAAAATAGTTGTATTTATGATTTTGTTTGATTTATCATATAATTTGGATTAAAAATGAATAGGGATAAATCAATTCCTCTCAAATGGGAATTGTGTTTTAATTTCAGAAAAAATATTTTACGATGAAATGACCGATAAAAAACACTCAAAAAGTTACAACAAAACTCAAAATCACTTCGCCTCCATTCCGCATTTTAGTATTCTCACAGGATGCGCTGCGCCGTGTTTTAGTGCCAGCGTATCTTCAGTTTTCTATTGCTGCCGTAATATTTTCCTACACACCAGGTGCAACCTTTTGCGATCAAAAGGCCTCCTTATTAAAAATCAATGTTGGTGGATCAGAAAACGAAGTCAGAAAAGATAATAGAGGGGTGCAGACAGAACAACCGCAAAGCACAAAAAGCTCTTTACGAATTGTATTGCGATGCTATGTATACAACTACCTACCGGATTTTGAACCACCGCGACGATGCGCACGATGTTCTGCAGGAAGCGTTCATTGAAGTGTTTAAACATATCAAAAGTTTCAGAGGCGATTCCACTATCGGAGCCTGGATAAAAACCATTGTGGTGCGCAAAGCACTGGCAAAAATTCGACAGACGAAACTAACTGATCGGTTGGATGAAAATGGCTACAACGTTCCGGTTGAATTTCCGGAAGACCTCTCCGGGGAATATCTCGAACAAATTATTCTTTCGCTGCCCGAAGGCTACCGCACGGTATTTTTACTGATAGAAGTGGAAGGATACAGCCACCGCGAGACGGGCGAATTGTTGGGAATTTCGGAGGGCGGATCGAAATCGCAGCTCTCGAGAGCAAAAAAATTATTACGCATCAAAATTGAAAAAATCAACGCCGTATGAAACAGGCAGCACCACTTAACCGTAAGCTTTCCGACCGCTTGCCGCAGCACAAACCCGACAGGGATGTGTGGGCAGGCATCGAAGGTGCTTTGCCCGGAGGTGCTGCCGGGGGCTTGCATGGTAAACTTCCGGTGCACCGACCCAATGCGGGTCTGTGGACAAAAATCAGCCAAAGCCTGCCGCACTCCTGGTATGCGACGTACCGCAATTATTTACGAGCTTTGGCGGTAATTCTTTTGCTGCTGCCGGGCTGGTACTTCAACCTTGACCTTCGCCGCGACCATCAAGAAATCAATTTAACAAAACCATCAGCGTTAGAATTGGCTATTGAAAATAAGGAGTCGCAGCAATCTGCACCGGAGCTGTCGGATGGCCTGCGAGCGCAGGAGGAATCTTTAAATTCTCAGATCATTAACGAAAGTGAAAACAATAAGCTGGCGGAGCTTCAACAAGAAAAACCGCTTAGCGCGATAAAACCCGCCCTGCCCCCGGAAACCGAAAATCTCCAATCAGGCACCAGCCAGCTATCAAATCCAACTCTGCAAAACACCACTTTTGATAACCCGAAAGAAAAAACAGACCAAATAGCTTTGTCCGTTTTGCCTGCAAAGCAGACCGGCCTGCCGGCAAAATACAGCAATATCAAAAGCCCAAAAATCCGAAAACAAAACGGATTCGGTTTTAACAATCCTCACAGCAAGCTACTTTTCGAAGCAGGTATTTATGTGCAGCCTACGCTTATTCAAAATATCTCAACCGTCAACGATGACCGGAACTACAGCACTGCCGTCGGAATTTCGGTGGCTATGCACATCGACAATTTTATTCTGGAATCGGGTGTGAGCTACCGCGAGTTGGCTTTTGACGACAAGATTGCCTGGGATTATTATCATTTTGAATTTGTGGGTACACTCATCAACACCGAACATTACGAGCTTGAGAATTACATCAGCGAACAGGGCGACAGCCTCGTGCGGCGGGTTTATCAGATCGAGCTGGTGGATGTGTATGATTCGCTGTATGTAGAAGAAGAGAACAGCGACCGGATAAAACTCTCGGCCATCAATGTGCCGCTAACGTTGGGATACCGCCTGCGCGACAATGGCAACTTTTATTTCGATTTGAAAACCGGTCTGGACATGATGATCGTAACAGGAAAAGTGGTGCCCGGCAAACCCGGTAGTCCCGACGACATCAAATACCTCGAAACCCAAAACAACCTGATGGAGAAGTACAATGTGAAATGGAAATATCACCTGGCACTGGGCGTCGGATACAGAGTAGGACGATCGCTTGCTGTGCATGCCGAGCCTTCGCTGTGGTGGTATCCCGAAGGAATCCGCAACAACAGCGACCACAGCACCAAAAATCCATTCGAGGCAGGAGTGAAATTAGGATTAAGGTGGACTTTTTAAAACAACCAAGCTCTGATATAATATTTTATAGTCAGTTGATAACTAACCCCGGGCTTTAGCCCGGGGGTAAAAGGCAAAAAAGTTTCAGTGGGCTTTAGCCCAAATAAAATGAATATAATAATGAGTTCATGGAAAGATACTGATGCAAAAGAATTACGGGCTAAAGCCCGCAGGTTTCTTACAGGGCTATCTGACCCCGCCCTGAAGGGCAGGGTTATTGAGATCCTGGAGATGAGCTACACACAATAAATATTATCAAAGTCAAGAACAATCAATACCATTTTTAATAACCAAAAAACTTTGTAAAACATGAAACGTCAAATTCTCATTACTTTAACATTTGTGCTGTTTGCAATTTTTGCTTTCGCACAAACCACTACCTACGACGATGTAGGGGTGATCGTGAACGACAACAGCCCGGCATCGCTTGCCATCGGGCAATATTTTATGCAGGCGCGCAACATACCGCCGCAAAACATGATTCACATCCAAACCATCACCGATGAAGAAATCGATACCACCGAATTTCGCAACATCCAGTATCAGATCAAGAATTACATCCTGCAAAATCAGCTTCAGGATCAATTGCATTATCTCGTCACCACCAAGGGCGTTCCTTTTGATATTGCGGTGGATAGTTGCAGTATTCTCCCCCCACAATCATGGAAATATTGCTCTACCGTTGAATCGGAGTTAACGTTGCTTTTCAGCGCAGACAGCACACGCATTATACAACAAGGGCACGTTCAAAATCCCTGGTATAAAAGCACTGCACACATCGAAGATTCTGATACAGACTTGTTGCTGGTTTCGCGGCTCGACGGCAATACGCTTGCTGATGTGTATGCGCTGATCGATCGCAGTGGACCCGGGTCGTACGTGAACAAAGAATTGGGTCAGCTTGTTTTCGACATCAGTTATCCCCGCGACAGCATAACAGCCTCTCTTTTTATTAACATGATGCAACCAGCCATCGACACGCTTACCAATCGGGGTTGGAATGCCTTTTTGCATAGCGATTCTTTGGTGCCATCGGAGCTGAACCATGTGATTAGCTACATAGGATTTATCCACAAACTTGTGCAGGAGCCGCTTAACTTTTCCTGGGAAAAAGGATCGTTTGCCGAATTGATCGTTCCTGTGCCGGATTTTACTTTTTATGACAGCCTCAATTATAGTGATGCTCTGCAATTATCAACGATGATCGGCGAAGGATGTACCGGAGGTGCTACCTATGTCCACGCAACTTTTGCAAGCCTGATAACGAACTACGCGGTTTTCTTCGATCGCTACACGCTGCAACAGGAGCATCCATACAATCTGGCCGAGAGCTATTATATGGCCACTAAAACACTTTCGTGGATGAACCTTCTGGTGGGCGATCCCAAAACTACCATCACCACGCAGGGAGGCAGCTCAGTAGAAAGCCCGGCTGCATCTGCCACATTCCGTCTCTATCCTAATCCGGCAAACGGCTTTGTAAACATTGGCATTAATAATCCCGCAACAACCGAGATTTCAGTTTTAATCCTGGATCAGATGGGTCGGGTATGCCAGCGCCACGAAACGCCGCTCACGGCGGGGCGAAATGATGTGAAAATCGACATCAGCCAACTGGATGCCGGTTTGTATATTTTGCAAATCGAAGATCAAAAAAACCATACCCGACACGTACAAAAACTAATGGTAGGGAGATAAAAGCCGGATAATAAATGGAATGGCTATTCGCATCGGAGTGAGGGTGGTTGAGCTGGCTTCGACAAGCTCAGCCAACGTGTCGAGGCCTGGTGGCTGAGCCTGCCGAAGCCAGCCTGTCGAAGCCGTCGAAACTAAAACAGCCCGTGCAGCTCCGCGTTGATTTTGTCGATGATTACGCCCAGGTCTTCGGGCTTCTCGGCAAAGTTGATGTTGTCCACATTTACGATCAGCTTTTTGCCGGCGGTGTAGCTATCTATCCATTGCTCGTATCGTTCGTTGAGGCTTTTCAGATAATCGAGCCGGATCGACTCTTCGTAGTCGCGGCCACGTTTCTGAATCTGGCGCACCAGCGTGGGCACGGTGGCACGCAGATAAATCAGCAGATCGGGAGGCTGAATAAAACTCGCCATCAAATCGAACAATGACCTGTAATTGTCGAAGTCGCGTGTGGACATCAGGTTCATCTCGTGCAGGTTGGGCGCAAAGATGTGGGCGTCTTCGTAAATGGTGCGATCCTGAATAACTTTCTCACCGCTTTCGCGGATTTTGATAATCTGCCGGAAACGGTTATTCAAAAAATAGATCTGCAGGTTGAACGACCAGCGCATCATGTCGTCGTAGAAGCTGTGCAGGTAGGGGTTGTTGTCGACTGACTCAAAATGGGGCTCCCACTGAAAATGTTTGGCAAGCAGTGCGGTGAGGGTGGTTTTCCCTGAACCAATATTTCCGGCTATGGCAATGTGCATCGTTGATCAGAATTTATTGTTTTGTATCAATCCGCTAAAGTATAAAACAAAATTTGGCCTCCACCCGAAAAAGCCCTTTTTGTCGATAACTTTATCTCTGCTGTGGCTGTCAGTCGATCATCTTCAGAATCTCATCCACATATTCGCGGTCGTTCGACAGGCGCGGCACTTTGTGCTGTCCGCCGAGTTTCTCGCGTTTTTTCAGCCAGTTGTAAAAAGTTTGTTCGGGCACCGATTTTATCACCGGCGGCTGTAGCACCATATCTTTGTATCGTTTGGCCTCATAGTCAGAATTCTGGGCTTTGAGCTCCTCGTCGAAGTCGTGTCCAAAAGCTTCCAGATCGTCGGGCGCTTTGCCAAACTCTATCAGCCATTGGTGGGCTGCTTTTTTATCACCATCAAAATAAATGGGTGCTGCCGTGAATTCTGAAATGCTGGCTCCATGTTTCTCGCTGGCCGCCGTGAGCGCCTTCTCGGCATTTTCTATTATCAGCTCCTCGCCAAATGCATTGATGAAGCTCCGCGTACGCCCTGTAATCTGAATCCTGTATGGGCTGATGCTGGTAAACTTCACTGTGTCGCCAATCATATAGCGCCACAAGCCGCCATTGGTGCTTATCACTATTGCGTAATTCTTACCCAGCTCTACCTGATCCAGCAGCACGGTGCGGGGGTTTTCTTCTTCTATATTTTCTAGAGGGATAAATTCGTAATAGATGCCGTAGTCGAGCATCAGCAGCATGTCGCGGTGGTCGGTACGATCCTGGATTCCAAAAAATCCTTCGCTGGCATTGTAGGTCTCCATGTAGCTCATCTTGTCGGAGCGGATCAGTTGTCTGAACTGCGACCGATAAGGATCGAAATTGACGCCGCCATGAAAAAACACCTCCAGGTTGGGCCACACCTCCGCCAGGTTGTCTTTGCCCGACAGCTCCAGGATGCGCTTTATCAGCACCAGCGTCCACGATGGCACGCCCGAAATACTCGTCACGTCGTGCTCCAGCGTAACATTCGCCATTTTTTCTATCTTGCTCTCCCACTCATCCATCAGCGATATCGAACGGCTCGGCGTCTTCTTGACCTGTGCCCATATTGGCAGGTTCTGCATCAGTATCGCCGAAAGGTCGCCCGTATAATACGACGCATTGCTCACCTCACTGATGCTACCGCTACCACCCATCGCCAACCCTTTGCCACTAAAAATCGTCGATTCGGGATGATTGTTATAAAAAATCGACAGCATATCTTTGCCTGCCTTGTAATGGCACTCCTCCAGCGCCTCGTTGCTCACCGGAATAAATTTACTCTTGTCGTTGGTAGTGCCCGAGCTCTTGGCAAACCATTTCACCTCGGTATTCCAAAGCAGATTTTGCTCACCCTTCCGCAGTCGCTCTATGTAGGGTTTTAGCTTGTTGTAATCGCTTATCGGCACCCGATCCCGGAACTCCTCCGGGCTTTTAATATCCTCATAGCCATACTTCTCGCCCCATTCCGTCTCGGCGCCGGCAGTCATCAGGTTGCGAAACAGCTCCAGCTGCACCTCATGCGGATACTTCATAAAAAGCTCTATCTGATGGATGCGCTTCTTGATGATCCATGAAAAAAACGAATTGATGATGGGCATTTTTTGTCGGATAATATTATTTGAAAAGGTGGCAAATTTACAAATAAACCCTCTTCTTATTTAAAAACATCGTCATTACTCTTGATTGGATTTGGGAGGCCGGGCAGGCTTTCCGCTCTATCCTGCTTGCAGCGGGTGTATTTTGCTGCGGCGTGCGGGGGCTTCCTTCGTCAGCCGCCACCGCAGCGCAAAATATCACCCGCCGCTGCGCAGGGATGCCGCTCCAATCCCTGCCTCAAAAGCCCGCAACTCATGGCAATAGAAGGGATGAAACAGTTCTCAGCCAACAGTCGGCAGACAGTGTCTTTCATTTCAACATTCGATATTCTAAGGTTCGATATTCATTGCCAGGGGTTGCATCCCCTGCGGGGCTGCGAACCCCGACGTTCAGCTTAGGCGGTGGTTGAGCGTAGTCGAAACCTGCCTAAGCTGCATCTATTTCCGCAGGCTTAGCTGCTTCTTTGGTTTCAATTTTCAATAGATAAAAACAGGCAAAGCCTTTAAGAATAAAAAGAACGAGGCTCAGTCTCGTCCTAACGTCGGGGCCACGCTCTATGCGCCATGCTCTTCGCGCCATGCGCCTCGCACCTCGCGCCCCGCGCTTTCGCCAATTCCATTACTTTTGTCCAAATAAATTTCAAAGGAATGATCGTCTTCCCACACGCCAAAATTAATCTGGGGCTTTACGTCACCGAACGCCGCGCCGACGGCTATCACAACATACAATCGTTGCTGCTACCCGTTCCACTCCACGATGTGCTGGAGCTCATTCCGTCGCCCAATGGTGGCACACGTTTCACTCATTCCGGCTTATTCATCGGCGGCTCGCCCGATCAAAACCTGGTGATGCGCGCCTGGCGACTGCTGCAGCAGCACCACACCCTGCCGCCCGTTCATATCCATCTGCACAAAGTCATCCCTTCCGGCGCCGGACTCGGTGGTGGCTCCTCCGATGCTGCCTTCCTTATCCGCTTGGCCAACAAGGAATTCCAACTTGACCTCACCGTCAGCTCCATGCAACAATATGCCTCCACCCTCGGCATGGACTGTCCCTTTTTTATCCGCAGCCATCCGGCACTGGCCACTGAACGCGGCGACCATCTCACCGAAACGGATTTCGATCTCATCGGCAAAACCATCCTCATCGTTAAGCCCGGCTGCCACATCAGCACCCGCCAGGCTTATGCAGCCATCACGCCTGCCCCGCCACCATTACCAATCAACGAAGCCATTCGCCAACCCATCAGCCAGTGGATGCAAACCATCCACAACGATTTTGAACCTATGGCCATCAGCCAATGCCCCGAAATTTCCAATATTAAAACCCGCCTCCTCAACGCCGGCGCCAACTACGCCGCCATGACCGGCAGCGGCTCGGCGGTATTTGCAATATTCACAGAGCCGCCCCTGCAACTCACAGAAAGAAACTTCCCCAAGGCATTTTTTTGGAAAGCAAAGATGGCAGAGATTAGAAATGAGCGGTGAGTGGTAAGGGAAACGCAGCGGGCATGGACAGCATTCAAGGCGTGACTGAGGCCGGAAATGAACTACGGATTTTGAAATGTTGAATACGGATTTCTGGCAAACGGAATCAAATTAACCCCAAAAGGCGATGTCAATATCGTTTTCACCAGGGTTGTCATTACCACCCTGCAGAATGAAAGGATGTCGCCCCGTTGGGGCTTTTTGGAACGGATTTTCCATAGACCCGGGGCTATGCCCCGGGCTAATGATAACGCCCCTTTGGGGCTTAAAGCAATAGATTCGACAACTTTAAAAGTCACGCCGTGAATAACGCCAGACCAGAAAAGCAGCCAGCAGCCGATAAAAGTTAATTGATGTATTATATTGCCATTGAGATTGACGAAGAAGCTTCAACTAAAAATTACACTGAGCTAACGATGGCGCCCCTTTGGGGCTTAAAGCAATAGATTCGACAGCTTTAAAAGTCACGCCGTGAATAACGCCAGACCAAAGAATAAAAGCTTGAAGAGAATACTGCGGAATTAGACAGCATTCACGGCGTGACTGCTTCTAGAAATTAAATTAAAATAAAAACCTCATTTTAAAATAGCGCGTTGTGAAATTTTTCTACTTTTAGGCCACAAATTATTCCCGTCATGTACAAGCATAAATTTTTGTTGCTGTTGTGCATCTTTTTCATGACAGAAGTTATGGCTGCCGGCGAGAACGTGCCGGAGGGAGCGCGCTCATCAGCTATGGGCGGTGCCTCGGTAGCATTAGCCGATTTTTGGTCGTTGCAAAATAACCAGGCGGGGATGGCCTGGCAAGAAAATCTCACCGCAGGAGCCTATTACGAAAACCGTTTTTTGGTAAAAGAGCTTAGCCTGAAATCTGCCGGCGCAGTTCTGCCTGTGCGTTATGGCGTATTCGGACTCAAGGTTTCGCATTTCGGATACGAACAATTCAACGAAAGTAAATTTGGGCTGGCTTATGCCCGCAAGCTGTCGGAGCGATTTGCCGTCGGTGTGCAGCTCGATTACCTGCATACTGCCATCGGCGGCGACTATGGCTCGCATGGTGCGCTCACCTTCGAGGTGGGGCTGCTGGCGCGCATCGATGATCACCTGAGCCTGGGAGCACACATTTATAATCCAATCAGAGCACAAATGGCCGATTATGCCGACGAACGCATTGCCGCCGCATTCCGGCTGGGAGCTGCTTATGCCTTCGACGAAAATCTAACTCTTACCGCCGAAGCGGAAAAGCAAAGCGATTTTGATGTTAATCTCAAATTTGGAATCGAATACCGGCTGATACCGCAGCTCTGTGTGCGTGGCGGCATTGCCACCGACCCTGCTCTTTATTCCTTTGGCTTTGGGGTGCTGCTGGGAAATCTTCAAATCGACATCTCTTCATCCATCCATCAGGTGCTGGGCTATTCGCCACAGGTAGGGCTGATTTATCATTTTAAATAATCATTTTGCGAAAGCTAAAAATACATAGCACGGGTAGCTTCAACTTCCGGTTTTGGCTTTTGGTGGTGATAATGGCCAGCCAAACCATGCAACCGGCAAAGGCGCAGCAACCGCCGGGTACACTTAAAGGCCGCGAAGAACTTATCAGCATGATCGAACAAATGGCCGAACGCAACGAAACCGAGCTCGACTACAGCGACCTGCTCGATCAGCTTTATCTTTTGCAGCAAAATCCCATTAATATCAACTATGCCAGCTATGATGAGCTGAAGCAACTGTTTTTCCTTACCGACATTCAGGCGCATCAAATCGTCAGCTACCGCTTGCGATATGGCTTGCTGGTAAGTCTTTATGAGTTGCAGGCCATCGAAGGTTTTGACGGCGACCTTATCGCGCTGATGGAACCTTTTGTAACAGTTTCCGCTGAAAAACCACGACCGGATATACGCCCGTCAACGATTTTGAAATATGGCCGGCACGATATTTTTTTGCGGTATGCCCGCACGTTGGAAGAGCAGGAAGGTTACCGCCCGATGAGCGACTCGGCAAAGCTGGCAAAACCCAACAGCTATTATGCCGGCAGCCCCGACAGGCTTTATGCCCGTTATGGTTTTAACTATCAAAATCGGATACGTGCCGGCATTACCGCTGAGAAAGATGCCGGAGAAGAATTTTTTAAACGGTCGCAGCCCAATGGTTTCGACTTTTATTCGGCTTTTGCGTACGCCGCCGATCTGGGTGTGATAGAGCAACTTGCCGTGGGCGACTATCACCTGGAGTTTGGCCAGGGGCTGACGCTGTGGAGCGGACTGGCATTCGGAAAATCGTCGGATGCCACCTCGGTGGTAAAAAACCAGCGCCGTATCCGGCCCAACACTTCTGCCAACGAAAACCTTTTTATGCGGGGAGCGGCGGTGACCACACGCATCAAAAACCTGCGCTTTACGGGTTTTTATTCCAGCAAAAAAATCGACGCCAACATCGGCGACGTGGATACGCTGAGCCAGGAGATACAGTTTGTGACTTCGCTGCAGCAAACCGGCTATCACCGAACACAGTCAGAGCTTGCTAACCGCCACGCCATTCGGGAAACACTATTTGGCGGACGCGCCGAATGGAGCCCCAAAACCCTGCGCATCGGCGCCACCATCTACAAAACACAACTCGACAAGCCGCTGCAGAAAACCAATCAACTCTATCAGAAATTTTATTTCTCCGGAAAAGAAAACCTCAACTACGGCTTCGATTACAACCTGGTGATCGACCGTTTTCAGTTTTTTGGAGAAGTGTCCGGAAGTGAAAATGGTGGCAGCGCTTTTCTCGCCGGCCTGCAGGCAGCACTTCATGCGCAGGTGGCGCTCTCATTGTTTTATCGGGATTATGGCGTTAAATATCAAAACCTTTACAGCAATGCCATCGGCGAAAGCAGCAACAACCAAAACGAACGCGGCCTCTATGCCGGCGTGCGCGCTGACCTCACACGGCGGTGGAGCTTTTCGGGCTATGCCGACTTTTTCAGCTTCCCGTGGCTGCGCTACCGCGTAAATTTCCCGTCGCATGGCGCTGAATACCTAGCGCAGCTCGACTTCAGAATGTCGCGGGAAGTGGAGATGTATTTCAGATATCGCAACGACCACAAACAATATAATGCCGGTGGCGAAAACCCGCTGCGCACCACCGACGACATTGCCCGGCAAAATTTCCGTTTTAATATTGCCTACACGGTCCTTCCTGGTCTAACGCTGAAAAGCCGTCTCGAATACATGCTTTACAACAACACTGCCGGCAACCGCTCCGATGGTTTTCTGATCTATCAGGATGTTCTCTTTCGCCCCGAAGGAAAGCCTTACGACATCAGCCTGCGCTACGCCCTCTTCGACACCGACAACTACGACACGCGCATTTATGCTTACGAAAACGACGTGCTCTATGCTTTTTCCATCCCATCTTATTATTATAAAGGAAGTCGTTTTTATCTATTAATAAAATACGAGATCACCGACCACATCGACGTTTGGCTGCGGCTGGCACAAACCGCCTGGAACAACCGGGATTCAGTGGGAACAGGATTGGACGAATCGCAGGGAAACACGCGCACGGAGATAAAAGCACAGGTAAGGGTGAAGTTTTAATCTTTATTCGTCCTGACGTTTCGATGTCCTGCGGACGCTCGAAAGTTTCGCGCTTTCCCCGACCTTAAAGCGTCCGAAAAATCTTCACATCAAAATGGAACTCTCCCCGTTTTTGACGTTTCGTGGTTCTGCGGACGATCGAAAGTCTCGCGCTTTCCCCGACCTTGAAGCATCCGAAGGACCTTCAAGCGTCAAAAATGAAGAGCTAGTGACCCTGTCGAACTACTGTTAGTGAGCCTGTCGAACTACTCCATCTCTCTATTTTTCACATATTTCTCCAGCCACTGATCTTGCTCCCACAGCAGGTGGAGGATGCTTTCTTTGGCGCGGTAGCCGTGACTTTCTTTGGGCAGGATAACCAAGCGGGCAGGCGCGCCCAGGCCTTTAAGCGCGTTAAAGTAGCGTTCGCTTTGCAGGGGATAGGTTCCCGAGTTGTTGTCGGCCTCGCCATGGATAAGCAGGAGCGGCGTTTTCATTTTGTCGGCGTGCATAAATGGTGACATGGTGTAATACACCTCGGGTGCTTCCCAGTAGTTGCGTTCCTCGCTCTGGAAACCAAAGGGCGTAAGCGTGCGATTGTATGCGCCACTACGCGCTATACCTGCGGCAAACAAGTCGGAGTACGATAAGAGGTTGGCAACCATAAAGGCTCCATAAGAATGTCCGCCCACGGCCACGCGATTGGGATCTATGTAGCCCAGCTCATCCACTGCATCAATGGCAGCTTTGGCATTGGCCACCAGTTGATCTCTGAAACTATCGTTGGGTTCTTCGTCGCCTTCGCCCACAATCGGGAAGGCGGCATCATCGAGTACCACGTATCCGCGCGTGAGCCAATAAATGGCCGATCCATAATAGGGATAGGTAAACTCGTTAGGGTTTTGGGTGTTTTGCCCGGCACTATTTTTATCTTTAAACTCCTGGGGATAAGCCCAGAGTATCATAGGTAGTTTTTCTTTTTTATCCATATCATAGCCTACCGGTAAATACAACGTTCCCGAAAGTTCCAGACCATCATCGCGCTGGTAAGTGATTACTTCTTTGTGTGCATCCTGCAAACTTTTAAAGGGATTTTTAAAGGAAGTAATTGCCGTAAGGCTATTCTTTTTTGTATTAATATCCCTGAAATAATAGTTGGGATACGCGCTGGCCGACTCGATGCGCACGAGTATTTTACCCTCTTTCATGTCGATGGCTTTGATCAGCCGCTCCAGCTTGTCGGTGTAGGAGGATTGATACAAGCGTTTGGTGTCCAGATTTTTAAAATTCATCTCATCGATAAATGGGAACTGTCCCTCCTCGGAATAGCCGTCGCCCATTAGATAAGCCTTATTGTTGTGGATGGTAAGCACTTCCTCGTTGTATTCGTTTTCGTGCGTTACAAAACGTCCCGGGTCGCTGTACCGATCCTGATAGTTACGATCGAAAACAATGCGGGGAGCTTTAGTGGCATCTGAGGGGTCGAACAAATACGTTTTAGTGTTGCGATCGTTCCACCAGTAATCGTAAGCGAGCGCAATATCATCCTTTCCCCATTGGATATACGAAAAGCGATTGATGGTTTTGATGAGCGATTGTGGCTCTCCGGTAAAAGGTGCCGGAAACTGAAATACTTCATCACGAAAGTCCACTTCAATTTCAGGGTCGCCTTCGTCCAGGGCTTCTGCCCATACCAGCGTTGCAGGTTTATCGGCACGCCAGCTCATATCGCGTCTTCCGGTTTTTGCGGACATAAAACCCTGGGGCAGCACCTCGAGCAGCGGGTCATCAATCATCGTTAACACAAATTTACCATCGGCATCATATATATTGGTTTTGGCAGGAAAGCGATAGTAAGGCACCAAGTACGAAAAAGGCTTGTGTGTGCTAAGCACCATAGCATAGTTTCCATCGGGCGAAAACGAAATGTTGCGATACATGGCCGCCGGCAGCCAGGGGCTTTGCTCGCCATCCAGATTTACTTTTATTATTTCGGAGCGTGCCAGTTGCTCAAAATTAAACACATCGTTGGCATCCTGCAGCAAATCCTGATAGGTACGATTTTGCGCCTTTTCGCCTTCGCTCACCGAAACGGTAGGTCCCGTGGGTACAGCTTCTTCGGTGTCGATCAATTCCTTCCGATCATCGGGCAACATAGTTACCAGCAGTGCCTGGTTATCGGTGAACCACACCAGGGGATTTCCCATATTGGCGTTTAGGTTATCATCGGTAAGACGGCTTGCTTTGGCCGCGGCCATATCAAGCAACCACAGCTCCACGCCTTCGGAAGTAGTATTGGTAAAAGCCATCATCTGTTGATTTGGCGACCAGCGGAAGTTAGTATATCTGCCATTTTCGGGGAGGCCTGCTACCTGGCGGGCAACATCATCGCTTACTTTTTTAACTTTGATATTGTTGGAATAATTGGTGCGGCTGCCGATGGAGGTTTTGGGATTGATACGCAAACCACCAAGGCGCATCTCTTTTTCTGACAGCTCGGCAATCGACTTATAGGCATCGCGATAAAGCAAAACCACGTTTTCGCCATTTTTATCGATGATCACCGATGGCGAAAGCGGTGCATCCACCAGTTCGAGAATGGCTTCCGGGGGTTTTTGATAATCCAGGTTTTCCTGGCTGAACAAGCCAATGCTAAGAAAAAGCGCAAGGAATAAAGGCAAATTTTTCATAATCTATAATTTTTTGAAATTATTGAAAGCTCAAAAATAGTTTTTTAGATTAAGATGGGAGAGATGAGCGTTGCGTGATAAGGAGAATATTGAAATGAGAGATGAGAAATGAAAGATGAGAGACGTGAAAGTAGAAGTGATTAGGTGGTAGAAACCTCGAATCGTCCGAAGGACATTCGAGCGTTCGAAAAAACAATTTGAATTTAGGCTGCTCGTCAAAACCACAGAAAAACTTCGTGCTTTTTCGGCTCCTGGTGCCTGGGTGGCTATCCTCCTATATTCCCTCGTCACAAATTCTTTTTATGACGTTTCTATGTCCTGCGGACGCTTGAAAGCCGGATGGTAATATCCCCACAACCTTAAATCATCACATCATCAAATCCTCCTCTCCCCCTTCAAAACCTCCGCAGCGTCTGCTGCACCGACGAGAGATAGCCACCGCCGAAAAGATTTACATGAACCAGCAGCGGATAAAGGTTATAGATGGGAAGGCGCTCGTAGTAGTTGCCGGGAAAGGGATTGTAGTTGTAATAACTTTCGTAAAAGCGGCTGCTGAAACCGCCAAAAAGTGTGGACATGGCGATGTCGATTTCGGGATGGCCATAATATACCGCCGGATCGATGAGGCAGGCGAAGCCGTCCGAGTCGGTAATAAAGTTGCCACTCCAAAGGTCGCCATGCAAAAGCGAAGGGCTGGCCGGCGGAAATATTTCGGGCAACCGCACATAAAGCCGCTCAAAAGTAGCCACGTCGCTGCGTCCCATAGCGCCATTATCGCGCGCCAGCACCACCTGTCGCTGCAAGCGCTCTTCGATAAAAAACGTTACCCAGTCGTCGTGCTGATTGTTGTGCTGATGCAGCGAGCCCATATAATTATCGTGATCCAGACCAAACTGCTCTGCGTGCTGCCGGTGCATGCGCGCCAGGCTGGTGCCAAAATCTTCCCAAAAATCCTTATGCTCATTTGCACCCTCAATATATTCCATCAGCATGAACGATTCTTCACCCGCTGCATCAGCCAGAAATACCTCAGGAACTGTAAAAGTTCGAGCATTGCGCAACAGCGCCAAACCCTTTGCTTCTTTCTGAAACATCTCCGGATAACGGGATGCGTGGTTGGTTTTTACAAAGAAGTTGCCACGGCTCGTTTCAAGACGGTAAGCCAAATTTATGGAACCCCCCGAAACCCCTGACACCTGATTAATGAGGATATCTTTATCAGAAAAATGGCGGGAGAGAAAGTTGGTAATGGCTTTTTTGACAGATGGAGGAAGCATAACAGGTCTTTTTTCGATGTGCAATTGCGGCCAACGGCGGTATTATGCTGCTGAAGTGTTTTGGTCGAACCACCGCCGAAGCAGCAGGCTGATAAGAAAAAGCAGCACTGTTGATATTAATATCATAAATCCTATGTTGCCAATCTGGAGGCTAGAAAAACCCTTGGAAAACGAACGGATGACGCTGCTGAAAATCGCGCCGTAAACCTGAAAACTTTCTGACGAGGCAAGACGGGCAAAAAATTCTCCGGCGCCAAACGGAATGGCCACAATTATTGCTATCACCGCGGCAGCTATTGATAAAATCCAAATCCAGCGCCGGGAAGCATCTGCAACTACGGGCTGCTCCTGAACGGCAGGAAGCTGTTGCATCACTCTTTCGCTAAAACCTTCCGGCACCTCTTCATCGGCACTGAGGCTGATGAGCCGCTTCAGGAAGTCGTCGTCGATGTTGTTGATATTTTTGTTGATGTCCATTTTACGTGTTAAACCATTTTTTTGAGCGTTTGTTGCATGTCGTCGTAAAGCCGTCGGCGAAGTCTAAATAGCTTTATTTTGACATTAGACTGCGAGTATTCGGTGATCTCAGCCATCTCAGCAATCGACTTTCCATTTTTATAATAGAGCGTCAGCAGCAGGTTGTCGTCTTCGGGCAGGCGCTGCATCAGATTTTCGATCAGCTGCATCTGCTCCTCCTGACTCATGGCCTCCACCTGCGGATAAATCTCGTCGGTGGTGTATTGCTCTATGAGCGTTTCGTCGATGGCAGCATACTCCGGCTTGCGACGGCGCCCGGCCGAAATTGCGGCATTGTAAACAATGCGATAGAGCCACGTCGAGAATTTAGCCTCTCCTTTAAAAGAACTCAGTGCGGCATGCGCCTTCACAAAAGCATCCTGTGCTATCTCTTCGGCCTGCTCGCGGTTGCGCAGGATTTTTACGGCAATGGTAAAAACCATCTGCTGGTGTTTTTCGACCAGTGCAGCAAACGCCGCCTGGTTACCACCGAGCACCTGATCAATGTAAAAACTGTCGTCGCGATAATTCATTTGTGCCTTTTTTGACGCTGATTCATGCGTTAGGTTACAAAGGTGCGGAAAAATTTGCTGGAAGCTAACAATGATAGGTTGCAACTGGCAGAGCCTGTAGAAATAAGGTGGACGAGGACTTCGACAAGCTCAGCCACAAAGCCTCGTCCAAACTCCTGTTCAACCCCGTCCAAATCCTTACTCTTTGCGCCTTGCACCATGCCTTTGAAGCACATCAACCCAACAAGATTTTCTTTCTATAATTTGACATAAAAGATTTTTTGTAACCAACCGGCAAAATCGGTGTCAAAGCGGGTGAATGGAAAATAAAATTAATCATCATCATAAAAATTGAAAGTTATGGTAGAAATACTGGTTCCTTTGGGATTTTTCGGAATGGTAGTGGCGCTCGTTTACATCCAGGCCGACCGTAAAATTAAGTTAAACCTGATACAGCATGGCGCCGACGCGCGTACATTGAAAACGAGTAAAACCACAGATGGCTCACTGCGCTTTGGGCTGCTGCTCATTGGCGTGGCGGTGGGAATCCTGCTGGGGCACCTGCTGGTAAATAACACCAACATGATGCAGGAAGTAGCCTATTTCTCGATGACCTTCCTCTTTGGCGGCATCGCGCTGCTGATTTTTGCACTGATGCAAAGACGTAAACCCGCCGATGGAGAAAATGATTTGCCGATGGAAAAGCCGAAGTATTGATCGGGTTCAGAAAGGGATTTATTTAACTAAAACAGGCATTCCGCATGAGATGCCTGTTTTTTTTTATAAAAATGATGGGAGCGGAAACAAATGAGTTAGGCGGCGCATTTCATCATCGCTTCTTCCGAAGTTTGTATTTATTTTCTGTAAACTTATAGTAGCGATGGTACACCTCCATGATCGAATCGTTTAATTTGATTATCTCAAAAGCCATTGCGTTCTGCGGGAATACATCAGGAGGATAGCCCATTCCGTGGGTTAAGTTTATTAAAACATCCTGATCAGCATCAAACATCCAGGTACCATAATTGACGGTGTCGATATAAAAGTCACCGTTGTGTTCAAAGGTCAATTCCTCACTACCATCGAATACAGTTCTATGTTCTACGTGTCCCTGCCAATTATTCAAATTTTGTGTTGGCTTTACCGCAAATGTCCAGGTACCGGTAATTCTATCCGGCTCCGATGACTTTTTCCCGCAACCGAAAGTGGTTGACAAAATCAAAGCTAAAAAAAGTAGATGCAGGTTTCTCATGTTTTTAAGTTTTTACCAAACGAAAGTAAATACTAATTATGATAAGATGGATATTGATGGTGTTTCCGTGTTTTGCGTGCTGCCCACTATTTTATCTGGTGTGTCAGCCCAAAGCGTAAAAGTCTCGCGTAGGCTTCATTTTTTCCGCCATCGAAGTCAGCCCGGTAGTTTGTAAGTCCAAACGAATAGCCAATGTAAGCTCCGGCATTTTTGTAATTGGCGGCAATTTGAATTCCTGGTCTGAAATCGAAATCAATGGTTTTTCTGTCGACAGAAGTTTCATATTTAATGCCGCCAGAAGCAGTTGCGGAACCATTTTCTTTTGCGCTGAGGCAGTATCCAATCTCAAGCCCGCCTGTAAAATCGAGATTTACTTTGTTTACAGGTAACCGGTAACCCGCAAAAAGACGCAGGTTTATGAAATTAGAATTTAAAAAGGTTTTCCCTGTTGCATCCAATCTGTAAGACGAGGTTCCGGTCCAGCCATAGATTTTGTTAATTTCAATTTTACTTCTCAACTTTTCATAGCCTAAGTCGGCACCGAGGATAAAATTTTTCTTTGAGATACTTTTTATGTTTCCCGACAGCCCGATAGCAAGTCCGCTTTTTGAACCGTAAGGATTGTTTGTATAGCCTGATTGCATCTGTTCATTATAGTTGATGCCGGTAACGGATTCAGCAGATTCGCCGGCAAATGAGAATAGTCCTGAATTGAGTGAGACCCAAAACTCTGTTTTTTGTCCGTAAGAAACATTCAAACAGCAAAAGGCAACGATTGTAAATAGTGTTTTTTTCATGGTGGTAGTTTTTGTAGGCAAACAATGGTTTGGCTATGTGAAGTGCGAGATTACGAAGTAATTCCCTATTAGTGTACCCCAAGCTTTTGTAGAAGCACAGACCTTGAATTTACCACTTTATCCGCTGCTGCAACATACAGGTTAGTATAATTGGCATGTCAGTCTTTGCGCTGACATTTACTCCAAATACTTTTTCAATATTTTCTCTTTCTGTTTTGGAATTTCAGCTATTTGATTTTCCAATTCATTTATTTTGGTTTCAATCTTTTCTATTTCTGAAACTATCTTTTTTTGTTCTTCTATAGACGGTAAAGGGATTTTAAATTCTTCTAACTGTAACTTAGTAATTGCCTGCCTTGAAGTGGCACCATTGCCAATTTCTAATAATTTCTCTTTGAATTCAGTACTTACTAATATTGATTGAACATATTTAGGAAGTGCTTTTTCATTTGTTCTAATTATTGAAACGTGCTGATTCACTCTGGCGGGTATATACTTATCCTCAACAATACAACATCTTGCAATAGAAGCTCCAGTAATATTAAAAAGAATATCATCTTTCTCTACTGTTACGTTACCGAGTTTTTTAGCTTGTCCTTCGTTAATAAAAGCAAGACCCCTCTCAATCATTCCGTAGTCATAAATGTTTTGACTTCTAATTAAACTTATACCACTTGACTGATAGGAACCTTCTCCTCCTCTAGGAGTAGCACCACTACCTATTTTGGTGGTAATGTCTTCTAATTTTATTAAGGATGCTTTTGAGTTATTGATTATTTTACCAATGTAAAATCTAAGTTTTTCAACCTCCTCAATCGCATTTTGCTCTTGCTGTTCTAATGCTCCAATTTCAGAAACTATTATTTGCTGAATGCCGATTGGTGGGAGTGGAATTAAAGTATGAGAAACTTTATCAATATTTAGATTGTCAACCGAAGTTCCACCACTTGCCGCATTAATAAATTGTTCCTGTACAATTTTGTCAGAAAGCATATAATACAAATAATCTTTGTTTAACTTTTTTGAAAAATCACTTAATAAAAGCCATCCATCGTGAATACATCCATCAATTCCCATAATATATGGTCTACCAAAACTCATTGAATTGGAAAGAATAAAATCCCCTTTTTTTACGATACGAGATTTTTCCGCACCCACTTTAGATATTTTTTCTTTAGTTTCTGTAATAAACTTTGACCCAATTTTGACATCACCAATTTTTATCCAATTGAATCCATTAAATTCATCAGAAATATATTCTTTAATAGGCCTAGGTGAAGCTCCTCTAACAATTGAAACAAGCTGATTTAATTTTTTTTGTTCCCATTTACTCTCAATTTTCACTTTTTTTTTAGCAAAGAGTGAAATGTTTTTTTCAAAGTCCACTCGGTCAAAAGTGAGCATATCTACCAAGTTGTGGTAGCTCAGGTTTTGTTGTAAATTTTCAGGAAATTCTAAATCAAACTCGCCTAAAAATGCTTTATAAATATAGGTGCTTGCTTTTTCAGGATTAGTAAAACTATCAGCATCATACAATTGGGTGCACTCGTCTATGCTTTTGCTTCTTTGAATTGCGTGTATCCCTTCGCTACCTCTTCGGTTGCTAAATTCGTAACCTAAAAAGCGTTTTTCTTCATTCTTTTCGCCAGTTTTTACCAAAACGAGTTTCTGAGGATAAGCCAGTACAAAATAAAGGAACTTGTCTTGTTCTAAATCTAAAATACTATTCCAAATCTCTTGCTCGTTTTTGGCTTTAATTTTCTTGATGTATTCCTTGTAAATTTCGTGTTGTTCTATATTTTCATTCGGGGTTTTCTGCAAAAGAGTTTTATAATCTTCAAAAGTAATCGTGTCCCAAACGTGAGCCACATATTTGGCAAGCGGTTTTTCAATACTATTTATCGTAACATCCTGCAGGGTTACAAAACATTTTTTAATGGCTTCTTCTACATTGTATGCATCTGCATTGTTTCTGCGTCTTAAAAATAGGGTAACGGTGTTTGTGCCTGTTGCCATAAAAGTATTGGAGCCTAATTCGGCAATGCCTAAAAATTCAAAATACTTTAAAAGGATTTCTCTTGATTGTGTGTAAATGCCTGTATTGCTCAAAATGCTGCTTGGTAAAATAATTCCTGCCACACCGCCATCTTTAAGCAATTGTTTGGTACGTTCAATAAACAAACATTCTATTTCGGAACTTTGGTCGGTCAATCTGTCGTACAAATCAAAACCAATTTTTGATTTTTCTTCATCCATGTATCCTTTAAAAGCAGATACCGAGTAAGGAGGATTTGAAATAATTACATCAAATTGTTTGTTGTCTTGCGGATAGGTTTTATCGGTTTCTTTTAGTAAATCTTTGAATTCTGTTGAAGTCGCAAAATCACCCAAACCATCACCGTGAATTACTTTTGCCAAGCCATCACCGTGCAAATAACAACTTACTTTGGCTGTTTTTACTAAACGGTAATCTTTTTCTATACCATAAACGTAATCTTTAGCCCAATCAAATTGATCTTCTTTCCATTTTTTTAAGGCTCTTGTGGTGGTAGGATTAAAATTGTTTTCGTCCAATTTATCAATGTATTTTTGTAACTCTTCCATTGATTCCGTCAAAAAATGTCCACTTCCCGCTGCATAATCAATTATCGTGGGAAGTAAATCATTCGCGTTTCCTTGCTCAATTTTTTGAACGGTAATTTCTTGAAGTGGTAAACTCTTGATAATAAAACGAGCAATTGGAACAGGAGTGAAAAATTGACCTGATTCTTGTTTCAATCCAGTGGTTAATAACAATTCAAAAAAGTCACTTAAAAACTGTTGGCGGTAAGTATAGCGGATTTTAAACTCTTGAAGTAACACTACTACTTCTTTTACTACCTTAGCATTTTCCTCAAAAGAAGCATCATCATACACCTCTTTTATGGCAAATTCATTGTTCTTTTTAAGTCGAATTTCAGTTAAAATCTCTTTGAATTTGTCTTTGTATAGTGGTTGTACGTGTAAAAACTGTTTGTCAAATTCACTATCACTTATATCTGTAACTTTCTTTTCTAAAAGTTCAAGCATTCCTCGGTTGTAAAGGTCGGTCAGCCTTTTTTGAAAGGAAATATGATTGTCTTCTCCTTCGAGCCACTGAAAACCTAATTGCTCGTCAGGATTTATGTTTTCATCAACGATTTTACAAAGGAAAAGTGTAAATATCTTATTAAAGGCATTAGGTTTGTCAGAAACTACGTTGTGCCTCAGTATTTCTAAAAAGCGATTAAAAATGAAACTACTATCCTCTTGCTTTAAATCTTTTAAATCTTTTTTAGTGAGTGCTTTACTTTGAAATTCATAAGGTGTAACCCAACTTTCAAAAATACCATTGGTTTTAGGTAGTTTATTCCAACGTTCAAAGAAGTCTTTTACATTTCCTGTTTGTCGGTAATCTTCTTCAATTTTTACAATGATGCTTTTGTACTCTATGGCATTTCCTTGAAGTTGGGAAGCATACAACATCAAAATATCTGCATCCTTATCCTGTTGGAAATAGGTAAAAAGCTGACCACCATTTCTTTCCAAATTCTTAAGCTCTTTTTCAAATTCCGCTCCCCAAGTCTTGCATTCAATCATCAAATAGGCTGATCCATTATCATGGTTTACCAGAACATCTAATCTTCCGCTTGTACCATGTCCAGTCCTCCAGGTTTTTTCTAAAACTATGTTTTTTGGATGGTATCCCTTTTCAAGTAGCCTATCCACACATTCAAGAACAACGAAGTTTTCGGCTTGAGAAAAATTTTGAGTGGTTTTATTTTCACAGTTTATTTCATTGCCAAAATTAAAAATTGAGTTTTGAAAATCAATCTCAATAGCGTAGCCATAGTATTTTTTATGAAAAATACCGAAAGTATTTTCTTTAGGTGTAAATCCTAATGCCTGTATGAAGTTTTTGTATTTCATTAGAACTTAAATTTGCCTTGTTTAACATTCTTATTTCTCAAATATTTCGACTGACTTTCCGCTACAGAGAAAACAGCATCGGAACATTCGTATTTATGAGCTTCCTCAACCAACTTGTCAGCGACATATAGGTTTTTCAACTCCAAATAATCCTTTCCTAAAAAATTGGCAAGTGCTTCTAAACTAGCAAAGGGAAACTTCTTGTGATCATTCTCAATTTTTGAAATTTCAGTCATAATTACACCTAGTGGTTGGCCAAATTCACTTTGGTTTAATCCCCTCTTTTTTCTTTCGGCTCTCAAAAACTCCCCAAATGTTTCCATATCTAATACTTGCTGATTTTATTCTTGCTAATACTTGGCAAAAATATTCAAACTTTTCAATTCTCCGAAATTTTCTGCTATATTTTTGTTAAAAAAATTAAAGCTTTGGATTTTAGAGTCGGCTTTACACGTCGGGAAGACTAAAGGTATTTTAATGTGTGGTAAGGTTTCTGCACTTGCTTGCTAACGCCTGTGTAAATTTCATATCACTTTTATTTTTTCATCATTCCTTTCAGCGCTTCTTCAAGCTCTTCCCCGAAAAGGTTTTTCCCGATAATGATTCCGTTCCCGTCTATCAGATAGTTAACCGGAATAAAAGAAGCGTTGTATGTTTTCCTGTGCTTACTTGAAATTATTCCGCTTAGATCGCTCACATGGCAGGGCCAGATAAGTCCGTCCTTCTCAACCGCTTTACTCCATCTTTCCTTGTTTCCGTCGAGTGAGACACTAAAAACAGTGAATCCGTTTCCGGTTGTGAAAGCAGCGTCTTTGTATTTTTCGTACAAAGGAATAAGCAGCTTGTGTTTCTTACGGCATGGCCCGCAATAGGAGGCCCAAAAGTCAATCAGAACAATTTTCCCTCTTAGTGAGTCAAGCTCAAAGGTTGTTCCGTCGATTCCTTTTTCAATGATATTGGGTGCTTTGTCGCCAATATCAAGACCTGTTTTTTCCTGGCCGTACATCAGCGAATTGATGCCGAAGAAAAAGGTTGCTACAATAAAAAAGGCTTTTGATTTCATACGTACAAAAATAACCCATTTCGTCGAATGAACCATCAGCGGTTCTCAGTCGGTAGGTCTCAGTTCGTTGTACACCGCAGAAAAGTAATATAGCCTCCAAAACAACACCTGCCCTGCGGTGGTTGAGCTTGTCGAAACCAGCGCAGTCGATGGGAATGACACCTGTCTTGTGGTGGCTGCGGCGGCTGAGCCTGTCGAAGCCAGCCTGGTGAAGGGAACATTCCGACAACCTTTTCCCTCAACCGACAATCTTCTCTCCTTTGAACAAGGGGAATAAATTTGTCTAAAAGTTAAGGGAAATACTTATAAATATCAGAACGATGATCAAAGGCTGCAAAATAAACAGTTTCGCCTTGTAGGAATATTCCGATACGATAATCATTTACCCGAATAAGAAAATAGCTACCTGGTGTTTTCAGCTTCTTCAATCCTTTGATTTCTTTAAGCGAATCACATTTTACAACATCCGCCAGTATTATTCCCACTTTTTTCCTAATCGTGATATTGTCACACGACTCAATTTGTTTTTTGAATTTTCGGGTGATTTCAACTTTCATTGCTCTGCAACTTACTGATGAAATCAAATTTTTCGCCTTCATCCAAAACCCCGGACTGCATGCCATCAAGAATACTTATCGCAATACCTAAGTCCTCTGCTTTCTCCTGTGAGAGCTGGTAAGCGCTAAACTCCAATTTTTTGGCGAGCTGCAAAAGCAACCGGATATTCTCTTCTGAATCACTTCTCAAAATCAATGTCTGCATCATTTGTATCGGTATTTGTAGATTACAAAGTTAGTCCATTTCATCGAATAAACCATCAGCAGTTCTCGATCGGCAGTCCTCAGTCGGCAGTCCGATGCAAGCCGTAGAAAAGTAATATAGCCGCTAAAACAAGGAACAACAAACAGTTCTTTTGAGCCTACATCTTCCAACACATTGCCGCCGTAGCGGTATCAATAATAGTTTTGTGAGCGTTAAGTTTTTTTATTAAAATTAAAACAGGCTAACCTGAACGCCCGATGGCGCAAACAATTAAAAACATAGCGACCAAATTTCTGATCTTTCTCACGATAGGTATCATGGGGATGTTCATTGCCAACCAGGCGCTGTATGTCCACACCCATAAGATGGCCGACGGCACCATTGTGCAGCACGCACACCCTTACCCCAAGTCGGATGACGGGCAGCCAGCCAAAACGCACGATCACACCAAATCCGAAATTTTCTTTCTACAAAACCTACAGATACTTTTTGTTTTTACGTTCTTCACCCTGGCACTGATTGCCCCGGCCAAACAAGCAATTTCATTTGCCCTGCCCTCGCTCGTTCACCCGGTGGTATTTGTATCCCTGCCACAAGGACGTGCTCCTCCTCTCGCATAATATCATTTAAAAGATTTCTGAATCTTGTTTTTTTACGACGGAAATAATTCCGTAGTGGGCTACCGGGCATAGTATGCAAACACGATAGCCACAACCAATTTTTTTATCACAGAATCAGAATATGATATTATGAGAAAAACACATCTTGTCCTACTAATTTTACTGATAGCACACGCACAAATTATTTTTGCACAAAAAACTAAAACCGATGCCAATATCATCGGACACGTGGTATGCGAAGGCCAGCACATTCCCTTTGCCACCGTGAGCATCAAAGGCACCACTATTGGCACCACCGCCGACGAAACCGGCCATTTCCATCTCATCCACCTGCCCGAAGGCGAGCACATTATTCTTGCGCAGGCGCTCGGATACAAGCCACAGGAAAAATCGATAACTGCGACGGCACACGAAACCAAAGAGTTGAACTTTGAGCTGGAGCAGGATTACCTGGGCCTGGAAGAGGTGGTGATTACCGGCGACCGCAACGCTTCCAACCGGCTCAATTCATCAACGATCGTAAATACGCTTACGCCCAAACTTTTTGCTACCACACAATCGGTGACGCTAAGCGAGGGACTCAACTTCAGCCCCGGCTTGCGCATGGAAAACAACTGCCAGAACTGTGGCTTTTCGCAGGTGCGGATGAACGGCATGGAAGGACCCTATTCGCAAATTCTTATCAACAGCCGCCCCATCTTCAGCGGGCTTGCGGGAGTGTATGGGCTGGAGCTTATACCCTCGAACATGATAGAGCGTGTGGAGATAATCCGTGGGGGCGGCTCCGCACTTTATGGCAGCAACGCCATTGCCGGCACCATCAATCTGATATTAAAAGATCCAATAAATAATGCCTATGAAGTGGGAATAAACTCGGGGATGACCGGCGTAGGAGTTTCCGGATCGGGAGATGCAGTGCTTGATTATTCTGTTAATTTTAATACTTCGCTCGTGAGTGCCGACAACAAGACAGGCATGGCGCTGTATGGATTTTATCGCGACAGAGAACCCTTCGATGCCAACAACGATAGCTTCTCCGAAATTGCCTCACTCAAAAACACCACCATCGGTGCGCGGGTTTACCATCGCTTTGGAACAAAAGCACGCATTTCGGGCGATTTTTTCCATATCAACGAAAAACGGCGCGGCGGCGACAGGTTTGAATATCCGGTGCACGAGGCCAATATTGCCGAAGCCCTGGATCACAACATCACAACCGGTGCGCTGACGTATGAGCATTTTATCGGAAAAAGTGATCTGATATCCGTTTTTGTTTCGGGGCAGCGTATCAACAGAGATTCCTACTACGGCGCCAACCAATCGCTGAAAGACTACGGATTGACGCAGGATTTTTCGTACACCTTCGGGGCGCAATACAATGCCCAATTTGAAAACTCCAGAATAGTGGCTGGCATCGAAAACGACGGCGGCTGGCTTACCGATGAAAAGCCGGGTTATGCCGACATCGAAAATGCCGTCATCATTGGCGATTCCATTTTAAGCATTCCACACACCTCAACGCTCACCATTACCGACCAGACCACCAACACCACCGGGCTTTTTGCCCAGTACGAAATCGATTGGCGCAGATTGAAAGTTTCGGTAGGCGCCCGGCTGGATCATTATCAGATCAGCGATAGAGAGCAAACCGACGAGGACAAATCAGGAAATGTTCTCAGCCCGCGTGTTGCATTGAAATATGACGTTAAAAAATACCTGCAGGCACGCCTGAGCTACTCACAAGGCTATCGTGCTCCACAGCTTTTCGACGAAGACCTGCACGTAGAAACATCAGGCTCGCGCCGCGTGATACACCGCAACAGTCCCGATCTGGAACAGGAAACAAGTCATAGCTTTATGGCTTCCCTCGATTTCAACAAACTTTTGGGCACCGTTAATATCGGGCTGCTTGTGGAAGGATTTTACACACAGCTCAACAATGCTTTTGTAAACGAATTTAGCGCTCCCGACCAAAACGGCGAGGTGATTTATACACGCATGAATGCCGACGACGGCGCCAATGTGCAGGGTATTAATATAGAACTGAATGTGGTGCCGATGACGCCATTTTCACTCAAAACGGGCTTTACCATGCAAAAGAGCAGATACGAAGAGGCACAGGAGTTTGACGAGAAAAAGTTTTTACGCACGCCGGATCAATATGGCTACCTGACCCTCGACTGGCAAACAACCAAAAAGCTGGGCATTTCTGCTTCGGGCAATTATACCGGCAAAATGCTCGTGCCTTACTTCGGCATAAATATCCCCGACCCTGACGCCGGCGAGCTACGGGAGTCGCCCATCTTTTTTGATATGGGCGCAAAAGTTCGTTACGACATCAAACTCAACGGAGCCACGCTGCGGCTGTTTGCAGGCATCAAAAACATATTCAATGCCTATCAGGACGATTTTGATATTGGCGTCGACCGCGACCCGGGCTACATTTATGGCCCCATGACGCCGCGCACCATTTATGTGGGACTAAAAATCAGCAACTTCCTCACCTAAAAAAACATCCCCGTATGCCGAAAAACGTACGGGGATTTTCACGATTACACAGAAATATCAAGGTTTTATTTTCTCATTTCCTCTGCGTCTCCGCGCCTCAGCGGTTTAACTTTTTTTTATTCATTTTCCTCTGCGTCTCAGCGTCTTCGCGGTTTAACCAAAATCTTTCTACCTATTTTCTTCCATCCCCGTCTCCTGATTTCCTTCCCGTTGCAAGGTGCGTATCAGTGTTTTGGTTTTAGAATTTTTGATATAGGCAAATATCAGAATTACTAAAAGAATGGCAATGGTGTAATAAACAAAAGCGGGTATCGGCACCGGATCGCCGGCAGCGTAGCTGTGCAGCCCCGACAGGTAGTAATTCACACCGAAATAGGTCATCAGCACCGAGCTGAACCCCACCACCGCCAGCGCATTGAACACGTAGCGCCCCATGATACCGGGTATAAAGTTGAGATGAACAATCACGGCATAAACCAGAATCGTTATCAGCGCCCAGGTTTCTTTGGGATCCCAGCCCCAGTAGCGCCCCCACGACTCGTTGGCCCACACGCCGCCCAGGAAAGTTCCGATGGTAAGCATATACAATCCGATAATAATCGTGGCCTCCGCAGTAAGCGAAATCTCACGGATGGTCAGATTAAAACTCACCAGGTTATTACGGTTCTGGAAGATCATCAGCAGCAGGTTGAAAAGTCCCAGAATCATTCCAAGCCCTAAAAACCCATAGCTCGAAGTGATGATGGCCACGTGAATGGTTAGCCATATCGACTTGAGTACCGGCACCAGGTTGGTTACCTCGGGATTCATCCAGTTGAGATGCGCCACAAACAGGGTGAGCGACGCCAGCACTGTGGTAGCTGCCAGGGCAATATTGCTGCGGCGCGAAAGCAGGAAGCCGCCCGTCATGGTAGCCCAGGCAATAAATATCATGCTCTCGTAGCCGTTGCTCAATGGCGCATGACCGGAGATATACCACCGTGCCACGATACCCAGCGTCTGAAATAGGTACATCACCGCCAATATTCCGATAAGGACATTTTTAAAAAAATTTATTTTCAGCTTTGGCGTCACCAATTTAGCAAAAAGCACCAACAGGAATATCAATCCTACCAAACCGTAATAGCGGAAAAGCCGTTCAAAAATCTCTACTTTGTTATAAATAATTTCGATGCGGCGATGCATGTCGGAGGGCAGCAGGTCGCCGGCATATTTGCGTTGGTAAATATCGATGTCATCTACGATGTCGTTGGGAGTTGCATAGTTACCGCTGGTCAAGGCTTCGGCCAATGTATTAGCGTAAAGCGGAATGACGTTGCGCACAAAGTTGCTGTCGTCGGCAGGCATGCCCGTCACTTCTTCGTTAGGAGCAAACCACTTGTCGGCCGGATCCGTTGTTTTTGGAAATAGCTTCAGGTAGTTGTAGGTATGAATAAAATAGAAAATATTGACCTTCTCATCCATCTTTATCACCTCTTTATCAAACTTGGTTTGGTCCATGCTTTTCTTCTGATAAGCCGTTTCCACCCATTGGCTCATAAGGTAGTTGGTGGTTTTTCCGTCCTGAAAAAAGTCGGAGAAGCTGGCGTATTTTCCGCTGATGCCGAGCTGTTCGCGCAGCTCTTTGTTTGTCGTTTTAAGAAGCGGCACCGTTTGCCACAGCGCCGGATCGGTAATGATCCCCAATACAATCTGGTCGGAGGTGAGTCCTGCGAAGTTGGTGCTGCCGGTGAATTTACGCGTCAACTGACCGGTGAGTGAGTTTACCGGCTCCAGACGGTTGCCGGGTCCCAGCACGATCAGTTCACCAAATTTTTTGGCATGTTCGCGGTCGATCACCGGAACCTGTGTGCCGTTCACGTCGGTCATCTCCTGCGAAGTGGCAGACATGGCCGTCGTAATCATCAACATCAAAAGAATTACCTGCAGCAGGTTCATTTTTTTGCGACGTGTTTCGGTTATTTTATTTAATAGATATCCAAACCGTGAACGCTTACTTATCAGCGCCATCAACATTCCCAACGCCATCAAAAAATAGCCGATGTAGGTTACGATCGTTCCCAGGCCATCGTGGTTTACCGAAAGCACCGTCCCTTGTTCGTCGGTATCGTACGACGACTGGTAAAAGCGATAGCCACGGTAATTGAGGATATGATTCATGAAAATGCGAAAGTCAAAGCGGTTGTCGCGTTCGGTGTCAATAAGCGTCACCTCGCTGGCGTATGAAGACGGACTGTTCGAGCCAGGATAGCGATCGAGAATGAATTCGTTGAGTTGCAAAGCAAAAGGAATGGGGATGGTAATGGCGCCATAAGCGATTTGTAAAGTCTTTCCATCAATTTCAACAGGATCTGCTTTGCCTTGCACGCCACGGTTTCCGGTAACCCAGGTGCTCACGGTGCTGTTACCGCTGCTGATCCGCAACATCACAGCATCCAATCCTGTGGCCAGCTGCATTTGGTTGGAGACCGGCACCGGTTGTAGGGTGCCGCTTGGCTCGAAGCTGCGCAAAACGATGCGGCTCTTCCCCAGGTCGTATAGCTGCATCGGCTGCATCTCCGCCTTTTGATGGGGCAAAATATAGCCGCTTACCTCTGATCCCATGTTGGTGATAAAAATGGTGTCGGCAGCCTGAAACATCAGCCGGCTACCGTCGAACATCAACTGCAATTCGCCTGCAAGCATTTCGCCGCTATCGAAACTCATCTGCATATTTCCCACCTGTCGCACCTCGCCCGAAGATAGAGTAATGGTTTCGCGCTGCATGCCACTCATCACAAACAGCGATGCGATAGGATTTCCGCCCTTAACAGGAACAACTTCGAGGTTTGCGTTGGCAATATATCCTATAGTTTCTATCTTAAAATTACCGTCAGGTGTATTCAATTTAAAGTTGGGTGCCTTCCTATCATAGGGCGACATGAGCACATGCTGCTGCTCATAAAAGGTCTCGCCGCCGCTTTGATATGTGGCAGTGAGGAAGGTGCTGGTGCTGGTGATCTCGCTGCTGGTTTCCCCTTCACGGATGTGCATCATCCCTTCATAACTAAAAAACCGCGTGATGCCAGCACCTACAAAGATTATAATAAAAGCCAGGTGAAACATAAACAACGCGTACTTCTTGCGGCGCCACGAATGATGAATCACCAGGCTGCCAGCCAGATTTATGACCAATAGTGCAAGCAATATTTCAAACCAGGTAGCTTCGTAAACGGCCACACGCGCCGCTATGGTTCCGTAGTCGTTTTCGATAAAGGTGGCCATGGCCGCCGAGAGTGCAAACATGAGCAACAATACCACGGTGAGGTGCATCGAGAACAATGCATCAAATATTTTTTTCATCAGAATTTCTCAATTTTATGTAAATCAGTACCAAAATATTTTCGGCGTCAAAGATAAACAAACCGAAATAAAAATGGTACACACCAATGATACAAAGCCATCTCACAGGAGAATAGCGTAGCCTGCAAAAGAAAAGGGAATGTTGAATTTTGAAGTGGTTTTTTCCATCATTATTTGCGATTCGATATTCAAAAAAAAGAAGTTCACTGCCTTGTGCCCTGCGCCTTGCTCTTTGAGCCCTGCGCCCTGTAAACCAAAATCAACAAGCTGCTAACTCCAACTACTCCGATAAACCACAACGGTAGCGTCCATCCTGCCTGAGTTCGGTAGATGGCTGTGGCAATATTGCCGATGATGAGCCACTGCACCACATAAAATGCCGTGACATTTTTTCCGGCCCACCGCAGGTATTTTATTAGAGTGGTTTTGCCGGCCAGCTTGTTAAGCAAGGCCAACGCCAGCGTCCAGAGCAGTATAAAGGCCGCCGTCCAGGCAACGAATAAAGCGCTGTGATGATAATACACTTCGAGTAACGTAGCCACCCGAAAGCCATACGCAAAGGTGGAAACGATCAGTATCAGCAAAACCAGACCGGAAATTCTTCGGAATTTAATAGTAATGAAGCGGGCAAATCGCTCATAAATCAGATAAAAAACATAGCCCGTCAGCACATAGGAAAACCATGGGAAAAACGGAAAGAAAGACCAGGAATAATGTCCCCAAAAATAAGCCTGCAGATAACGAAGCCATTGCGCTTCGCCACCATAAACCGGCAGCCAACGATTTGCCAGGGCGCTCACTGGTATCAGCAACAACCAGAGCACCCATCGTTTTTGGAGCAAAGGTCGCAGCAAGGCCACCACCACGATAGAAATACCGGCAAGAAACAAAATATCGACACCAAAAATATAGCGCAACGGGTCGAGCTGATAACTGCCCGAAACGATTTTGATAAGCAAATGCAGGTTCAAGCCTATGTTGAGAGCGAAACCCAAAAGCAGCAACAGCAATCCTCTTTTAATCTGTTGAAGCAGCGGCTGCGCTTTGCGCGCCAGGAAAAATCCCATCACAGCCATAAATGCAGGCGCTGCCGGTGGTCCTCCCAAAAACAGTGAGATTTTGCCGGCAAGGCTTGCATAAAAATCAGGCGTGGCAAACAACTCCGTAAGGTGCACCTGCACCATCAGCATCACTGCCACACCTTTTAATAAATCAGGGATTTCGAGTCGTTGCTTGTTCATATTTCCAAAATATCGGTCTTCTAAAACTATATTTTTTATTCGTCTTGAACGGGTGCAAAAATACTTTTTAGAAAACCCAGGGGGCATTCAAACGAAAATCTTATACATCTTAATGATAGTTTCATAAAAGCTACCCGCGGCAAACGCTCTACTTTTGACGTTTCAAGAATTATTCACAAAAACTATTTTATTATGAAAACAAGAAATGCACCAATCTGGCTGATAATGGCTATAACCGCTGTTAGTTTTTTGATGTTACAATGCTCCAAGAGCGAGGCATCGCACATGGATGAAGTTTACAAATACGTAAGTCCTGCCGAGAAGTCGCTGCAACTCGAAGAACAAAACCCTGACAATGATGTAATCATTCAATGCATTTACGACTGTATCAATAGCATGCCTGTCGAAGAAATCTCAGAAAGTGAACTCGCTGCAATAACATACATGCGCGAAGAAGAGCTGCTGGCGCATGATGTATATGTGGCCATGTACGCACTTTATTCGGTGCCGGTTTTCAACAACATCAGCAAAAGCGAAACCATCCACACCACGGCCATGCTTGCCCTGCTCGAAAAATACGAATTGCCCGATCCGGCTGCCAACCATCAGCAGGGAATATTTCAGGAGCTGGTGCTTCAGGCGCTCTATGATACACTTACAGCAATGGGTTCCGCCTCGTTTCAGGATGCGCTTATAGTGGGAGCCACCATCGAAGACCTCGACATCAACGACCTGATGGTAGATTTGGCTAATAATGTGGACAATACCGACATCACCTACACCCTGCAGCAGCTCCTGCGCGGCTCGCGCAATCATCTGCGTGCTTTCCACGCACATCTTACTTTCCAGGGTCTTACCTACACACCGCAGTATATTTCCCAGGAACTCTATGATGAGATTACCTCATCGCCCTGGCAGGTGGGCAATGGTTTCTGTGTCTGTTCATTTCCGGCTAAAGACAATTCCAATATTATGCGTAAAGAATAATGTTCCCGATTCCAAAGTTTGTAACTCCAGGAAAAGGGCTGCCTAAATAGGCTTCCCTTTTTCTATTTAGCTCAAAGGCAAGCATAAATCCTGCGTTTTTTGAGAATTTTTCTTAACATTGCAAGTGTTTTTCATCATTTCATCCTACACCCATGCTCGACCGAATTATCGAATTCTCCATCAAAAACCGACTCATCGTAGGTTTGCTCACTCTGGCGATGGTTGCCTGGGGAATTTATAACTTCAGCACGCTGGCCATCGACGCGGTGCCCGACATTACCAACAACCAGGTACAGGTGATTACCGTTTCACCATCGCTGGCACCGCAGGAGATAGAGCAATTTATCAGCTTCCCGGTAGAGATTGCCATGGCCAATATTCAGGACGTTACGGAAATACGCTCCATCTCGCGCTATGGTCTCTCGGTGGTAACCATTGTTTTTAAAGATAAAGTGAATTCTTATTTGGCGCGCCAACTGGTGAGTGAGCAGATAAAAATGGCCGAAGGCGACATCCCCGACGGTATGGGCTCCCCCGAAATGATGCCCGTGACCACCGGCCTTGGCGAAATTTACCAGTATGTACTCGAACCCAAGCCCGGCTATGAAGACATGTATTCGCTCATGGAGATTCGTACCATTCAGGACTGGATTGTAAAGCGTTTCCTTTCGGGAATACCGGGAATTGTCGAAATAAGCAGTTTTGGCGGATTGGTAAAACAATACGAAGTAACCATCGACCCGCGCACCCTCGTGGGAATGAATTTAACCATTTCTGAAATTTTTGAAGCCCTGGAGCAAAACAACCAAAATACCGGCGGCAGCTACATCGAAAAAGGTCCGAACGCCTACTATATCCGCGCCGAAGGTTTGGTGAAAAATTTAGACGATATTGGTAACATCCTTGTAAAAAAACAAGGCGGCGTGCCTGTCAAAATAAAAGACGTAGCCACCGTTCAATTTGGCGCACCACCGCGTTTTGGAGCTATGACCAAGGATGGCAAAGGCGAAGTAGTGGGCGGCATCACCCTGATGCTTAAGGGCGAAAATTCAAACCAGGTAGTAAAGAATGTGAAATCACGCATTGAAGAGCTACACAAAATCCTACCCGAAGGCATCACTATCAATCCCTACCTCGACCGCTCCGAGCTAATCCACAAAACTATCAACACCGTAAGCGAAAACCTCATCCTGGGCGGGCTCATCGTTATCTTTGTGCTGGTGCTGCTGCTGGGCAACCTGCGCGCCGGCCTTATCGTAGCTTCCGTGATCCCGCTCTCGATGCTATTTGCTTTTTCGATGATGAACCTCTTTGGGGTCTCGGCCAACCTGATGAGCCTGGGGGCTCTCGACTTTGGGATGATCGTAGATGGCACGGTGATCATCGTCGAGGGCATCATTCACCAATTGCATCGCAACTACAAAGGAAAAATCACCCAGTCGCAGCTCGACGAGAGCATCTCCCAGGCGGGCCACCGTGTGAGCCGTGCCGCCGTTTTTGGCATAGTCATCATCCTCATCGTCTATCTGCCCATCCTTGCTTTTACAGGAATCGAAGGTAAGATGTTCAAACCTATGGCGCAAACCGTCAGCTTTGCACTCATTGGCGCTTTACTGCTTTCGTTCACCTATGTTCCCATGATTTCTTCGTTGGCTTTAAGCAGAAAAGTGAGTCATAAAACCAACATTGCCGACCGCATCATGAATTTTTTCAAACGTATGCACCGGCCCACCTTGGAGGTAGCAATGCGCTATAAATTTACGGTAATCCTTTTGGTGGTGGTATTGCTGGCGGTGAGCTTTTATCAGTTCTCGCGGATGGGCGGCGAATTCCTGCCTACCCTCGAAGAAGGCGACATCGCTGCGCAGATGACACTGCCGCCCGGATCGTCGCTCTCCGAAAGTATTGCTACCAGCACCAAAGCTGAGAAAATCCTTCTTGAGAGGTTCCCGGAGGTGCAAAGCGTAGTCTCCAAAATAGGAACTGCTGAAATACCCACCGACCCCATGGCGGTAGAAGATGCCGATATCATGATAGTGATGAAACCAAAGAGCGAATGGGTTTCAGCGGACAACCGCGAAGATCTGATGCAGCTGATGAAACAGGAACTCGACGTTCTGGCCGGCATTTCTTTTGAATTTACGCAGCCTATCCAATTGCGTTTTAACGAGCTGATGACAGGCGTAAGATCTGATGTTGCTGTAAAAATCTACGGCGAAGAGCTGGATATTCTCTATGAAAAAGCAAATCAGGCTGCCGCTATCATCGATAAGATTGCCGGAGCCGGCGATGTGCGCGTAGAGCATATTGTAGGCCTGCCACAAATCGTGGTGAACTACGATTATGACAAGCTGGCGCTTTACGATGTAAACATCAAAGAAGTGAACAAGATTATCCGTGCAGCTTTTGCCGGCGAGGCCGCCGGAGTTGTCTTTGAGGGTGAACGGCGTTTTGAGCTGGTGGTGCGCCTCGCCGAAAACTACCGAACCAACCAGAACAGTCTGCAAAATCTGCGTATAAACCGACCGGGTCAGAAGTTGGTGCTGCTGAGTCAGGTGGCCGATATTTCGTTTAAAGAAGGCCCCATGCAAATCTCGCGCGACGACACCAAACGCCGTATTGTTGTCGGCATCAATGTGCGCAACCGTGATGTGGAGTCGTTTGTGAAGGAAATGGACGAGCGCCTTTCGGCAAATCTCACACTGCCTGCCGGCTACTACTTAACTTATGGCGGCTCTTTCGAGAACCTGCGTGCCGCCCAGCGCTCTTCCGGCGTAGCTGTTCCCGTGGCGCTTGCGCTGATATTTATACTGCTCTATTTTGCTTTCCATTCGGTGAAGCAATCGTTGATGGTATTTACAGCCATTCCGCTGGCAGCCGTTGGCGGAATCTGGGCGCTCTACCTTCGCGACATGCCTTTTAGCATCTCCGGTGGCGTCGGGTTTATTGCGCTCTTTGGCGTTGCTGTTCTCGATGGCATCGTGTTGATTTCCTATTATAACCAACTCGAAAAAGAAGGCATCACCGACATTTACGAACGTGTTCGCGTTGGTACCGCCGACCGGTTGCGTCCGGTGCTGATGACCTCTTTTGTGGCGGCGCTGGGCTTTTTACCCATGGCCATCTCCACCGCTGCCGGCGCCGAGGTGCAGCGTCCGCTAGCAACGGTGGTCATTGGTGGTATCACTTCTGCCACTTTCCTCACGCTGGTAGTGCTGCCGATTTTGTATCTTATTTTTAATGAAAAAATTAAAATATCGTTTAAGCGTAAAATGAAAATACCCTTGTGGCTTTTACTGTTGATTATTCCCGCTGCACTCTCAGCACAAAATCAGGAGCGCCCGCAAACCCTTTCGCTGCAACAGGCGCTGCAGATGGCCGTCGAAAATAATTACGAACTCAAAAATGCGCGCATCAATGTGGAGATTGCCGACAAGTTGCGCAAAACGGCTTTCGACCTGCCCGCTCCCGAAGCTACTTACGAATGGGGACAAATCAACTCGGCACTCAGCGACCGGCACCTCAGCATCAGTCAGTCGGTAGCTTTTCCTACCGTTTATATCAGCCGCAGCAAACTGCAAAAACGCAATCTGCTGATGCGCCAAAGCGAATTTGTGGTTACCGAAGCAGCCATTTTACGACAGATCAAAACATTGTACATCCAATGGATGACGGCTTACGCCAAACACCAACTGACGCAGCAGGAAGAAAGTATTTACAGGGATTTCACCAGGGCGGTGCAGCTCCGCTACCAAACCGGGGAAGTGCCGTTGCTCACGCAATCGGTAGCTGAAACACAAGCGCTGTCCATCGAAAATAAGATGTACACCAACCTGATGGCGCAAAACGAATACGAGCAAATGCTCAAAAACTTATTGGGAATCAGCGGAAGCTATGTTCCGGGGCAACAAATGCTAAAGCTGCCGGCGCCGGCATTGCCTGCTGAAATTACCGAAAACAGCGCCCCTTCGCTTGCTTATCTGCAAACCAAAAGCAACCTGATGGAAGCGGCGCTTAGCGTAGAGCGCAACAAATATTTTCCGGCTTTCAACGTGGGATATTTCAACCAAACCATCGACGAAACCACCGGTTTCGATGGTTGGCAGGTGGGTGTGAGCGTGCCGCTGTGGTTCTGGCCGCAGCAGGCGCAGGTGCAGGTGGCCAAATTGCAGCAACAGCAGGTGATAGCGGAACTCGATTTCCAACGGACACGCCTCAACAGCGAGCTGCACCGACTGGCCAACCAGCTAATACTTGTGCAGCAGATGGTGGACAGATTCGAAGCGCAAGCTCTCGCAAAAGCCGACCAGATACTCACCGACAGCCAAACCAGCCTTATGGCCGGCGAAATGACCTATTTTGAATTTGTGATGAGCATCTCACACGCTTATCAAATCAAATATGATTATCTGGAGCTGCTTGCCAATTACAACCTCACCATCATCCAACTTGAAGAAATCATCAATGCCAACAACAACTAAATCATGAGATTAAAATCTATCTTCATAAAAGTCAGCAGCCGGCAGTTTTTTTTATTAATAAAAAAGAACAATACGATTCTGCTATTTATGCTGCTGCTTCTGATAGCCAGCTGCGGTTCGGAGCCGGAACCCACCGAAAATAATGTACCGGAGGGCATCGATGGAAAAACAATGCTCACGCAGCAGCAGATGGAGCTGGCGGGTTTCGAGTTTGGTTCGATTGAAAAGGTTTTGCTTTCGGGCGATGTGAATGCCCGCGGTGTATTGGCGCTGCCACCAGAATCCCATGCGTTGATAAGTCCGCTAACAGGAGGCGTGGTTACCTCTATAGAAGTTACGCTGGGGCAAATCGTCAGCAAAGGACAGCCGTTGTGTTACCTCACACATCCCAACCTGATCAATCTTCAGCAGGAATATCTCATCAATGAGCAGCAATTGCGATTTCTCGAAAATGAATATGAGCGGCAACGAAAACTCTACGACGAAAAAGTAAGCTCCGAAAAGAAGTTTCTGCAAACACAAACGGATTTTGAAACCGCCAAAGGCCGCTCACGCGCCATGTCGATTATTCTGGCGCAGATGGGTCTGGATGCCAAAACCATCACTGCCGACAATATGTATAGCCGTGTTCCGGTGGTATCGCCCATCCGGGGTATCGTAAACGACATCATGGCCAGCATTGGCAAAAACGTTTCGGAAAACGAGCTGCTCTTTGAGGTATCGTGCCGCAAGAAGCTGTTGGTAGAGCTGGAGGTTTTTGAGAAAGACATTATGAAAATACAAGAAGGACAGCGGGTGAGTTTCAATTTATCGAACATAGATGCTACCGAACATGAGGCAGTGGTCATTTCGCGTGGCGCGTCGGTGCAGCAAGCCGGGCGTGTAGTGCTGGTGAGGGCAAGTTTCGAAAATAGCAACGAAAGCCTGCTGCCGGGTATGTTCGTAGCCTCCAAAATACACACCGGCGAGGAGCTTTTCGATGCGCTGCCCGAAGGCGCTATTATGAATAGTAGTAGCGTTAATCCATATATCTTCTACACCACCACACCGGAGGGCAGCGAGCAAATGTTTTTCGATCGCGCCGCCATCACTACCGGATATGCCGAAGATGGCTTTGTTAGCGTAAAACTGGCGAAGCCTCTGCCTGCCGGCGCACGCGTCGTTACCACAGGCGGATATTACATTAATGCGCGGCAATTGCAGTCAGCAGAATAGAACGATTTTTCTTCTGGCGAAAACTTTATACAAAAAAAATAGAAAACCATACACTTTTTCGGCTCATCGGGCATTCATGTTAAGTCATTGAAATCAATCTTGCTTAAAATTTATTAGAAATCATACAATGAAAAAACTGCTCTTTACTTTTGCAATATTTCTGGCCATGCAGCCTTTGTTTTCACAGATCACTCCTGCAGGCCAGTACAACCATTCGGGAACCTATGTGTGGCTTGCCAACTCCGGAACCAAGTTTTATGTGATGGACGTAATCGCCAACCAGGCACGCATCTATAATCTAAACCAGAGCCTTTGGAAAACCATCAATCTGACGGTGCCTGCCAATCATTATCTTTACGACATCCGCTACCCTGCGGAAGGATTGTTTACCAACGGCAGCGAGGTGGCTCTCTGCTACATTTATTACACCTATGACGAAGTGAATCAATATTATACTTACACCACTAAAATCGTTACCGAAACCGGGTCGCAGTTGCTGAGCATCCCCGGCGCGCAGTATGTGTATGTGTATGATCTCGGTGAGCCAGGCGTGAAGATGATTGCCTATATTTACGACTATTCGGTGTATCCCTACACTATGCAAACCAACTTGTATGATCTTCCGGGCAGCTATGTTCCGGTGGGAGAGCATCAGCCCCTGGGGCAGCCTTTTGCCGAAGCCTTTCCCAACCCGGCTACCGATTACGCCATCGTGCCGTGCAAGCTGCCCGAAGGCATCAGCAGTGCTGTTTTAAAACTTCAGGACGAAGCTGGCAGGATGATTATTGAACTTCCGGTGAATGCCGGCGCCAACCATGTGCAGATAAACACCGCACAACTGCCATCCGGAATTTATTTCTACAGCATCGTTACCGAAGGTTACAATACACCCGCCCGAAAGCTGGTGGTGAAATAAATTCAATGATAAATTTTGAATTTTTAGATTTAATGAAACATTAAAATAATTGCATCATGATAAAGATTAAAAATAATGTGGCCGTAAGCGATTCGGGATTTATTTTCAATCCCGACACCGGCGAATCCTTTACAGTAAATCCGATCGGGGTGGAAATAATAAAACTGCTCAAAGAGGGCAAAAATGTAGAGGCAATCACTGCTGATCTGCACGCGCGATATGCCACTGATGTCCAGACGCTCGAAAAGGATGCAGAGGATTTTTTAGGTTTATTAAAAAACTTCTCGATAGCAGACAATGAATAAAAAACCCAAGCTAACCATAGCTGTATCGGCGCTCAACGCCATCGACAGCCCCGGGCCAGGCGTGGCGGTAATACGCGCATTGCGTGAAGCCGAGAGCTTCGACGTGCGCATCATTGGGCTAGCTTATGAGTCGCTGGAGCCAGGCCTCTACATGCACGATCTGGTGGACAAAACCTATCAGATTCCCTATCCCTCTTCGGGCATCGAAACCATCCTGGAGCGCCTCGAATACATACATGCGCAGGAGAAACTCGACGTAATCATTCCCAACTTCGATGCTGAGCTTTATCCCTACATCCGCCTCGAAGCGCAACTCAAAGAGCGCGGCATCCACATGTGCCTGCCCACGATGGAGCAGTTTGAAGAACGTCACAAAACAAACCTGCCGGAGTTTGGTGAGAAATATGGACTGCTGGTGCCCAAGAGCAAGGTTATTAACGACATTAGCGAGATTTACAAACTTAGCAGCGAATTCGATTATCCGCTGCTGGTCAAAGGCCGCTACTACGATGCCTACGTGGCTTACAACCAGGATCAGGTAAAGACATTTTTCCACCGCATCACCGCCAAGTGGGGATTGCCCGTGATCATTCAGGAGTTTGTACACGGCATCGAATTCAACGTTACCGGGCTGGGCGACGGAACTGGACGAACGGTTTCGGCAGTGCCCATGCGCAAGCAATACATCACCGACAAGGGCAAAGCCTGGGGCGGCATCTCCATCTCCGATAAACGCATGCTCGCGCTCACCGACAAGTTTATCAGCGGTACCAAATGGAAAGGCGGCTTTGAGCTGGAGCTGATGAAAAACAAGGACAACGACTTTTATGTGCTCGAGATCAACCCGCGCATCCCTGCCTGGATTTATCTGGCTGTGGGCGTGGGGCACAACATCCCCGAAGCGCTGGTGAAGCTGGCTATGGGGCAAAAGGTGGAGCCTTTGGGCGAATATGCCGTAGGTAAAATGTTTATCCGCTATGCCTGGGATATGATCGTGGACATGGAGGAATTTCAAACCATCTCCACCACCGGCGAACTTTAGTTTTTAGTTATTAATAAAGAAATCAAAACCAAAATACAACAATGGAAAAGCAACGATACGAACGCCCGCTGATAAAAAGAGTAGAAAACGACATGCCCAACAAGTTTGGAATGAAACCCAAAAATTTTCCCAAAACCAGTATCGATGGCGTGAAGGTGCAGGATCTGATAGAAAAATACGGATCGCCACTCTTTGTGCTCTCCGAAAGCACCATCCGCAATACATACCGCCGCGCGCTAAAGGCTTTTAAAAACCGCTATCCGCGCGTACAGTTTGCCTGGTCGTACAAAACCAACTATCTGGATGCGGTGTGTAAAATATTCCACCAGGAAGGCTCCTGGGCCGAAGTGGTTTCGGGATTTGAATACGACAAAGCTTTGCGCAATGGCGTTTCAGGCAAACACATCATCTTCAACGGCCCCGACAAAACGGAGGATGATCTGAAGAAAGCAATCCAAAATGAGTCGCTCATCCACATCGATCATCTCGACGAGCTTTACACAATCATAAGCCTGACCGAAGAGATGGATAAAAAACCACGCGTAGCCATCCGTGTAAACATGGACACGGGCATTTATCCGATTTGGGATCGTTTTGGTTTCAATTACGAAAATGGCCAGGCGTGGGATGTTATCAACAAAATCATGGCATCGGGCAAAATGGAGCTGGTGGGCTTGCATTGCCACATAGGCACTTTTATGCTCACCACCAAAGCTTATGGAGTAGCCGTCAACAAACTTAGCGATCTGGCGCTGGGGATTCAAAAGAAATACAATCACCAGATAAAATACATCGACCTCGGTGGCGGTTTCCCGTCGCGCAATACGCTGAAAGGCTCGTACCTGCCCGGGCAGGACGTAAATCCCAACATCGACGACTTTGCCGAAGAGATTTCCTCGGCACTGCTGCGCGCTAATTTCCCGCCCGACAACCTGCCGCTGCTCATCCTCGAAACCGGCCGCGCCCTGATCGACGAAGCCGGATTCATCCTCGGAACCGTGCTCTCCAACAAAAGAAGCGCAATCGGCAAACGCACCACCATCATCGATATCGGCGTCAACCTCTTGTTCACCTCCCTATGGTACGACCATAAGATTTCGCCTGCACAGGAATTTACGCACTTTTCGGAATACACCACCGTGTATGGGCCACTCTGCATGAACATCGATGTAATTCGTGACAACGCACTGCTGCCGCTGCTCAACAAAGGCGACCATTTTGTAATCCATCAGGTGGGCGCCTACAACATGACGCAGTGGATGCAGTTTATCACGCTGCGGCCGCGCATCGTGCTCATCGATCAGGAAAGCAACGTGCACGTAATCCGCCAGGCTGAAACGCTCGACAACTTTATCCACATGGAAAATACGCCCGAACATCTCAAAACTTTTGAACTTTAAACCATTCATTTTTCGCTTTCGCTAAATAATTGTTCAGGGCAATTTTTACGGTCGAAAGCTAAAGCAAACACCACAAAATATCAACAAGCAGAACCAGATGGTAACGACCACCCGAAAGCAGTTACTCCATTTTGTTGACGGAATACTCAACAGCTATTCGCAGGTATTCTTCAGCAAAAACAAAATCTTTGCTGTCATCCTGGTGATCGTTACCTTTTTTGACTGGCATGCCGGGCTAGGTGGCTTGCTGGCCGTGCTGATCGCTAACGTTGCTGCGCAGCTCATTGGCTTCAACCGTTTTGGAATCAGCCAGGGTTATTATGGTTTTAATGCTTTGCTCGTTGGTTTGGGATTAGGCATTTATTACCAGCCCGGCCTGGCTTTTTTTGTACTACTATTTTTTGCGGCCTTGTTCACGCTTTTCATCACTATCTGGCTCGAAAATTACTTTGGCAAATATGGCTTACCTTATCTGGCGTGGCCTTTCCTTTTGGCCATCTGGACGGTGAGCCTGGCGGCGCGGCAGTTTACCGAACTGCAGATGAGCGAACGCGGCCTCTACATTCTCAATGAGATGTACGATTACGGCGGGCCGCTGCTGGTTGACATTTATCATTACATCAACAATCTACCTATTCATCCTGCCTTGCTGATGTATTTCCAGTCGCTTGGAGCAATATTTTTTCAGCACCATTTGCTGGCCGGCATCCTCATCGCCATCGGCCTGATCATCTATTCGCGGATCGCCTTTCTGCTCTCGGTTACAGGATTTTTCTCTGCCTATTTTTATTATCTTTTTATCGGTGCCAACCTTGGCGAGCTAAGCTATTTTTACATCGGTTTCAACTATATCCTGACGGCCATTGCCATCGGCGGATTTTTTATCATCCCGTCGCGGTGGTCGTTTTTGTGGGTACTGCTGCTCACGCCCATCATCTCTATCATTATCACCTCAACGTCTACTTTATTTCAAAATCTACACCTGAGTATTTTTTCGCTGGCTTTTAATGTGGTGGTGGTCTTGTTTATTTATGTGATGAAATTCAGACAGCATCATAACAAAAAACCGGAGCTGGTGGTGGTGCAGCAATTTTCACCTGAGAAAAACCTTTACACGCAGCATAATTATGCCAGTCGTTTTGATCTTGCAGCACAGCAAACCCCAATAGTCCTGCCTTTTTATGGCGAGTGGACGGTGACGCAGGGACATCAGGGCGAACTCACCCACCAGCAGGCATGGCGCCATGCCTGGGATTTTGAAATCACCGATGAGCAGGGAAAAACTTTCTCCGGCACCGGCAATCGTCCCGAAGATTATTATTCTTTCAACCAATCGGTGATAGCGCCTGCCGACGGCGTGGTGCAGGAAATCCTCGACGGCATCGACGACAATGCCATCGGGAAGGTAAATCTGGAGCAAAACTGGGGCAACACCATCATCATCTGGCATGCCGAAAAACTTTACAGTAAAATAAGCCATCTGCGTAAAGGCAGCTTCGCGGTAAACAAAGGTGACGTGATAAAGCGTGGCGCTTTGCTTGCCAAAGTAGGCAACTCTGGTCGCTCACCGGAACCACACATCCATTTCCAATTACAGGAAAATCCTTACATCGGCTCCCATACGCACGATTATCCCATCGCCAAATACATTGTGAAAACGGAAAAGGCACATCAATTAAAAACTTTCGATCGTCCGATAAATGGCGACACCGTTAACGGCATCACACGCAATAACTCTCTTTTTGACGCCTTCAATTTTGTACCGGGACAAACCATCACTTTTGCCTGGTCGCAAAATGAGCAACCCGAACAAAGTGTAAGCTGGGAAGTAAAAAGCGATCTTTATAACCAGACCTACTTGCAATGCATCCAGAGTGGCGCCAAGGCCTGGTTCAAAAATGACGGAACTTTGTTTTATTTCACCCATTTTTCCGGCGACGACACTTCGCTGCTTTACTATTTTTATCTCGGCTGTTATAAAGTTGCGTTGGGCTATTACGACCACCTGCAACTCACCGATCAGTTTCCGCTGGCTGTATTCAAAAACAGCTTTATCAGGTTTTGGCAGGACTTTGTGGCGCCCTTTCACATCTTTATGCACGCCGATTTCGAGATGAGATATGTTGATTTTAAAGATGACCTCTCCGGCAGCAAAATACGAATGGCTTCGGAGGCCCGGCTGCATTACGGCGGCAAATCAGGTCGTCGGATGAATTTTGAAATCATTGTGAATCACAACAGAATCGAGAAATTTGGGATGAAAAGCCCAAAAATCACCCTCAACGCTACCGAAACAGAATCATGAAAATGCAGTCAGTTTTAAAAAAATTCTTCGGTCTGTGTGGCATCCTGCTGTTGTGGGGACTGTTGATTTTTCCGGCACTGGTTTCGGGGCAGCAGGTGCAAAATGCCGACAGTTTGACGTATGCGTTGTATCAGCAGCAGCAGTGGGATGAACTTATCCGGACAGGCACCGATGCAATTCGGGCAGGCGTCGATCATTTTTACATGCAAATGCGTGTGGGTATTGCCTTTTACTCAACACAAAATTACCGCCGCTCCATTCCGTTTTTCCGTCAGGCGCGACAACTGAATCCTATCGACGAGGCTGCCACCGAATATCTCTATTACAGCTATCTCCTTTCGGGACGCACCGCAGATGCGCGCGTTTTACTATCACAACTCACCACCGCTCACCGCCAGCGGCTGGAATTACAAAAAGCCCCGGTCGTTGATCAACTTTACATCGAAGGAGGCCCCGGTTTTGGCGCTACCGACGATCTGCACAATCACTACCAAAACCGTCAGCATGCCGATTCCATTTATAATCAAGCCTGGTATTACGACAATCTGCAATATTATCACGCCGGCATCAACTTCAATGTGCTGCCACAGTTACAGACTTACCACGGCGCCACCTTTATTTCGGTGGATGCAACGCAACAGGTAAATTATCAACGGAAGCCTAATCCCGATTTTCACCACACGGCTGTTCAGCAGGAATATTATGGGAACCTGCAATACACTCCATCACCGGGATGGAAGCTAACACCCGCCTGGCATCTTACCCGCACCCGTTACGATGTCAGGAATTTTCGATATGATGGCTTCCAGGGGCTTGTTCCTGATACCCTTTCATCGACGCGTCATGATAATTTGTTTTGGCTTGGCATCAGTAAAGAGTTTGGAATTTTTTCTACCGCATTGAACGGTGCTCTTGCATCGTTTGATGGCAGCAATGGCTGGCAAACCGGCGTTTTTGTAAATGTTTATCCATTGGGAAACCTAAAGCTTTTCACCCGCACGGGCCTCACTGTCTTAGGTGATGATATTAATGAAGGCCACCTGATATTTCACCAGAGTGTCGGTACACGGGTGCTGCCGAAGCTGTGGCTTGATGTTTCGGCAACCATTGGCAACCTGCGCGGTTACACCGAGCAAAATGCTTTTGTGTTGTTCAACATACCGGAGGAAGCGCGCTTTAAGGCGGAGGCATTGCTCACCTGGGTCGCCGGAAACCATTTGGAAGTTTCGTTGCGCTACCGCCTGATGCGGCGCACCAGCAATTACGTTGGCTATATTAATAATCAGGATTACATCGTTTTGGAAAAAGATTATAATTTCAACACCTTTATCGGAGGAATAAAATGGCAATTTTGAAAATGAAACTAAAAATAGCAACCTTGCTTATCATAACAATGGCTTGGATTCCGCAGCTTCAGGGGCAGGATTTTAAAACCATCGAAAATGCTTTCAGCCAAAGCTATGCGCTCGAAACCAAAGGCAATTACAGCGATGCCGTGGCACAGCTCAAATCCGTTTACGACGAAAATTCCTATGCGATAAATCTCCGTTTGGGATGGCTTTATTACATGCAGGGCAGCTTCACCGAGTCGTCGGCGTATTATCTGCGTGCCGTAAATCTCAGCCCGTACGCCATCGAGGCGAGGCTTGGGTATGTCTATCCGCTGGCGGCGCTTGGCAACTGGGCGGTGGTAATAACCCAATACGAGAAAATATTGCAGATCGACCCCAACAACACCACCGCCAGTTACCGCCTGGGATTGATCCTATACAGCAGCGAGGATTACCTGCAGGCACTGAAACTTTTCGAGAAAGTGGCCAACCTCTATCCGTTCGATTATGACGCCAACGTGATGTACGCATGGACAAGCCTGAAACTTGGCAAACTGCGCGAAGCCGAGGTTTTGTTCCGCAAAGTTTTGCTCATTCGCCCCGGCGACAGCTCGGCCACAGAGGGACTGCAGCTGGTAAAATAAAAAAAGAATATCGAATCGCTGTATTTTGAAGTGAGAAAAGGTTTGTTATAGTGTCTTCATGCGATTATCGAAGCATTGGGGAATCATCCCATAGGGATTCGATATGGGTAGAAAGCGCAATGCAATAAATTATTTCGTCCCACACGGGACGAGATTAGGAGCGCGCATATTTTTTCTACCCATATCATGTGCCTAAAGGCACAAAAAAATAAGACGATAGTAAAGAAGAACAGAAATCACGATCATGTATTTGCCAGCGTTTTGCCCTTTGCGCCCAGCGCCTTGCTTTCTTCACTTCATTATTCGTTATTCTTCGGTTCGATATTCAAAAAAAGTCGATGAATGGAAAAAACTTTTGTCCCCAGCGTCCAGTTCTTGGCCCTTTGCGCCACACGCCCTGCACCCTGCTCTTTTCCACTTTATCAGAAAAGATGCTTTGGCATAGTTTGGATGTTACAAACCAAACAAATCTTTGCGACAGTTACACCAAAAGCTCCGCTTTGTAGTTTTGCAGGCAGGTTTTTTTATATTTGCTAATGATCAAAAATCGACAGATGAATCAGCGTTTCATGACAAGAGAGATAATGGTAGGCACGGTAGCCGTTGGCGGGAGCAATCCCGTTCGCGTGCAAAGTATGACCAACACCAGCACCATGGATACCGCCGCTTCGGTGCGACAGACCATACAGCTTTATCAGGCAGGCTGTGAGCTGGTGCGCATTACTGCGCCCGGCGTAAAAGAAGCCGCAAACCTGGCCTTGATCAAACAGGAGTTGCAAAAGCAGGGTTATAACATTCCGCTTATCGCAGATATTCATTACAGTCCCAAAGCTGCCGAAGTAGCTGCTGCCATCGTCGAAAAAGTGCGCATCAATCCGGGCAACTACACCGGTGCCGAACCGCGCAACATCAACTATACGCCGCAGCAATATCAGAAAGCACTCGACAAGGTGCGCCAAAAAATCAGTCCGCTCATCAAAATTTGTAAAGAACACAACACGGTCATACGCATCGGCTCCAACCACGGCTCGTTGGGTCGTCGCATCATCCATCGATACGGCAACACCCCCGAAGGCATGGTGGAGGCTGCTTTGGAATTTGTACGGATTTGCCGCGAGATGGATTTCCATCAAATCATCCTCTCGATGAAAGCCAGCAACGTACGCGTAATGGTTCATGCCACACGACTTTTAGTAAAAAAGATGATGGACGAAGGCATGGATTATCCGGTGCATCTGGGCGTAACCGAATCAGGCGACGGCATCGAAGGCCGCGTAAAATCGGCCGTAGGTATTGGAACATTGCTGGCCGACGGCATCGGCGACACCATCCGCGTTTCGCTTACCGAAGACCCGGTGAATGAGGTGCCGGTAGCACACAGCATTCTCAATTACCTAAAGCAGGAAAAGAAAGCATTGGTTACAGATGTTTTTAACGATTTTTTCTACGATCCGTTTAGTTATAATCCGCGGTTTTCGAAGCGATCGCAACTCAAAACTGCCATTGTGGAACCACTGGTGTTGGCAGAGGCAGGAGATTACACATGTGAAAAACCGGATATAGTAATCAATGCAAACCAATCAGCGCAAAAGCGCTGGCAACGAGTTTCTTTGGACGAAACATCAAATGATGAGGACTACAATCAACCGGTAATGGCAACCAGCCGGAAAGCGCCGGCAGTATATTCCTTCCGGAGATTTTTTGAAGAGTTGCATCAGGACGAATTGCGCATTCCGGTGATTTTGCATAAAACCTATTCCGGCGACGCAGCCGCATCAGCCATCTCTGCAGCCATCGACTTTGGGCCACTGTTTCTCGATGGCCTCGGCGACGGAATTTGGCTTGAATCTGACGAGGAGCATCGCCAGGATTTTGTGAGCCTGGCCTATACACTTTTGCAAGCCTGCGGTGCACGCATCAGCAAAACGGAGTTTATTGCTTGTCCATCCTGCGGGCGCACCCGTTACGACATTCAGGCGTCGCTGCAAAAAGTAAAAGCTGCAACCTGCCATCTAAAAGGTCTCAAAATAGCGGTGATGGGCTGCGTCGTCAATGGGCCAGGCGAAATGGCCGACGCCGACTACGGCTATGTGGGCATGGGCGCAGGGAAAGTAGCGCTATATCGCGGTCACACGCAAGTGCAGCACGACGTACCCGAAGAGGAAGCCGTAGATGCGCTGGTAGAAATGATTAAAAAAGACGGCAGGTGGAGGGAGAAATAGAAATTACAAATCACAAATAAATCATTAAAAACAAAATTCAACTCTCCCCGTTGAAGAGGTTTTTCCTGGCTCCGGAAATATCTCCTACATTTGCAAGAAAACCGACAACAACCCAGACTGGCAACCTTACCCGAAATAGCGGAGATTTTGGACGTTGACGTGAAAGAATTGATAATCTCTAATAAAGAACAGAAATAGTATGCCAACACTCAATTGGATAGGAAAAGAAAAAGTGGTGAGCCATCACCAGGACGTGCCATACAGAGTATTGGAACACAAATACGGTTTTACGGCAGACGCTTCGACAGGCGCAGGGAAAGAACAAACCGAACCCACCAACAGCGGAAACAAAATAATTCACGGTGACAACCTTGAAGCCCTAAAAAGCCTGCTGCCCGAATACGAAGGAAAAGTAAAGTGCATTTACATCGACCCGCCTTACAACACCGGAAACGAAAGCTGGGTGTATAACGACAACGTAAACCACCCGAAAATTAAGAAGTGGCTGGGCGAAGTGGTTGGCAAAGATGGCGAAGACCTTACCCGCCACGACAAGTGGCTCTGTATGATGTACCCTCGATTAAAATTACTTCACAAACTTTTGGCTGATGATGGAGCAATTTTCATAAGCATTGATCATAATGAGCAATCATATTTAAAATTGTTGTGTGATGAAATTTTTGGACGAAGTAATTTTATTTTTAACTTTTCAAGAGTTACTAAAAAAGCAGGAAAATCTTCTGACGTTATTTCGTTTAATAATGACAACTTATTTTTTATTCAAAAATCGAACAAGACTAAGTTTTATCCTTTTGAACACAATGATATTGGATTTAAACATTCAGATGTGTTTGTTAAAGAAAGGGGACTATACAAATTAAATCAAACTTTAGATTATGGTTCTATACAGTATTCCGCCTCCCTTGATTATGAGATAGAAATAGAGGGAGATATTTTTAGACCCGGGAACGTATCTTATGAAGAAATGCATCAAAGGCAATCAAAAAATCCAAAAAGTGATTTTTGTTGGAGATGGTCTAAAGATTTATTTGAATTTGGTTTGAAAAATGGGTTTATAGTTATAAAAAAATCCAAAAACGGGAAAAGAATTTACACGAAAACCTATCAAAAATGCACTATTAACAAGCAAAATGGATATAGTTTAGAATACAACAAAAGAACAAAGGCTTTATCTACATTAGAGTTTATTGAGAATCGGTTCTCGAATGATAATTCTAAAAAAGAATTAGAAAGTATTTTTGGTACAAAGGTTTTTGAATATTCAAAACCATCAATTCTAGTGGAAACAATAATTAAATTTTCTACCGACAAAAACTCCATCATCCTCGACTCTTTCGCAGGCTCAGGAACAACCGCCCACGCAGTTTTAAATCTAAATAAACAAGACGGTGGCAATCGGAAATTCATTTTGGTGGAAATGGAAGATTATGCCAACGACATTACTGCCGAACGAGTAAAACGGGTAGCCCAAGGCTATGGCGCTTCGGCAGGCTCAGCTACCGCAAAAAAAGTGGAAGGTACAGGCGGTGCATTCGATTTTTACGAATTGGGTTTGCCACTTTTTGACGAAAACCAAAACCTGAATGAAAAAGTCGATATTGAGAAAATAAGAGAATACATTTGGTTTTCAGAAACCCGGACTTCGGCTAAGCTCAGTCATCAAGTTTCAAATGAGGATGATAAATATTTTTTGGGCGAGAAAGATGAAACGGTTTATTATTTCATTTATGAAAAAGACCAATTAACAACCCTTGATTTTGATGCTTTGGAACTCATAAAAATCAAAGGCGAGCAATACGTCATTTATGCCGACAATTGTTTGCTTCCAAAAGAATTTATGGCAAAGAAGAACATCGTTTTCAAAAAAATACCACGCGACATAACGCGGTTTTAATGATGAATGCTCAATTGAGCTATTTCCATTTTGCAGACAACTGAAACAAAAATAAAAACAATGAGTGAACTTGAGCCAACGCAAAACAACTTTATACTTTATACTGCACCAGAAGGTGAAGTGAAGCTAACTGTTTTGTTGGAAAACGAAACGATTTGGTTGACGCAAGAGCAAATGAGCCAGCTTTTCGACCGTGAGCGAAGCGTGATAACCAAGCATATAGGCAATGTTTTTGGCGAAGGCGAATTGGAAGAAAAAAGCAATGTGCAAAATTTGCACATTAGTGGTTCGGACAAGCCTGTTAAGTTCTATAACCTAGATGTTATCATTTCGGTTGGTTACCGTGTAAAGTCGCAAAGAGGCACACAATTTAGAATTTGGGCTACCAAAACCCTGAAAGAATACCTTATCAAAGGTTTTGTGCTGGACGATAACCGATTGAAGCAAGGCGAAGCGCTTTTTGGTAAAGACTACTTCAAAGAGTTATTGGAGCGTGTTCGTTCCATCAGGGCAAGCGAACGCAGAATTTACCAGCAAATCACCGATATTTTTGCCGAATGTAGTATCGACTATGACCCTCGGTCGGAAATCACAAAGAATTTTTATGCATTGGTTCAAAACAAATTCCATTTTGCCATAACCGGACAAACTGCGGCTGAAATTATTTATAAAAATGCCAATGCTAACAGAATAAATATGGGCTTAACTACCTGGAAAAATGCACCCGAAGGAAGAATCGTAAAAACAGATACCGGCATTGCCAAAAATTATCTGCTAGAAAAAGAGATAAAGCAATTGGAGCGAACCATAACAGGCTATTTTGACTATATCGAAAATTTGATAGAGCGGGAAAACACCTTTACAATGGAAGGTTTGGCAAACAGCGTAGATAGGTTTTTGAACTTTAACGAATTCAAAATTTTAGACGGCAAAGGAAAAATATCGCACAGCAGAGCCATTACCAAAGCGGGTACAGAGTATGACCAATTTAACAAGACTCAAAAAATTATTTCTGATTTTGACAAAGAAATTAAGAAATTGAAAAAATAAGGTATGGAATTAAAAAGCTATCAGCGAAAAGTAATAGAGAATTTGGAAGAATACCTGGGCTATGTCCAGGAGCATAAAAGCCTGGCTAAAGCCTTCAACCAGTATTGGAAAGACAAGATTGGCCCCTACAATCCTTTGGACGGCACAGGAATGGAACCCTATAAAAACAACATTCCTAACTCAGCCCACGTATGCATAAAAGTTCCAACGGCAGGTGGTAAAACCTTTATTGCCGTTAATGCCCTGCACACCATTTTTTCGGCTTACGATTCAGCAAAACCCAAAGCTGTTATTTGGTTAGTGCCCTGGAGCAATCTTTTACAACAAACTGTAAACACACTTTCCAATCCCGAACATCCATATCGCCAAAAACTAAATTCGCTTTTTAACAACCGGGTAGAGATTTACCAAAAAGCAGATTTGTTGCAGGGTTCAAACTTCAACCCAACGGTTGTAAAAGACCAGTTGAGCATTTTTGTAATGAGCTTTGCCAGTTTAAGAGCAAAAAACAAGGAAGATAGAAAAGTATTTCAGGAAAATGGACAATTAGAAGCTTTTGTTTCTCAATACAAAAACAACGAGCATATTTTGAGCGGTGTGGATGATACTGCTTTAATCAACGTTTTACGGTATCTAAATCCTGTTTTGGTGGTTGATGAAAGCCACAATGCCGAAAGTGAGTTGAGTGTGGATATGCTCAAAAACCTGAATCCTTCATTCATTCTTGATTTAACAGCAACACCAAAAGACAATAGCAATATTGTAAGTCTTGTACCTGCCATTGAACTAAAAAAGGAGCACATGGTAAAACTTCCTGTAATCGTGTACAACAGCCACGACAAAACGGAAGTCATTAACAACGCTTTGCACTTGCAACGCAAATTGGAAAACCTTGCTAAAAAGCAAGAAGACGAAGGCGGTAAATATATCAGACCGATTGTACTGTTTCAGGCACAACCAAAAACCAAAGACGATAACACGACTTTTGAAAAACTGAAAGAACAGTTGTTGGGATTAGGAATTACAGAAAGTTATATCAAAATTAAAACAGCCAACATAGACGAATTGAAAGGCATTGATTTGATGGATGCAGCATGTGAAGTCCGTTACATCATCACCATCAACGCCTTGAAAGAGGGTTGGGATTGCCCGTTTGCTTACATTTTAGCTTCGTTGGCCGACAAGTCAAGTTCGGTAGATGTAGAGCAGATTTTGGGTCGTGTGTTACGCCAACCTTATGTGCAACGCCACAAAGCATTTCAATTAAACCTTTCTTATGTTTTAACCGCTTCTGCAAAGTTCAACGAAACCCTGCAGAGCATTGTAAAAGGTTTGCAGGAATCAGGCTTTAGCGAAAAAGATTATCGCAAAGTGGATAAAATGACTGACGAAGAAAAGAAAACTACTGCGGTTGACCCGGTAGAATCATTCTTATTTCCGGAACAACATCCCGAAGTTTCGGGAGAACAACAAGAAGAAACTATCGACAAAAACCGAGTTACGTTTGACCCATCCCGAAATTTGTCAGGAGCTGATGAAGAAACCGAAACAACTTCGGTAATACAAGAAATTGAAACTCTTGCGGAAGAACAAAACCGACAATTAGAAGAGAAAATAAAAGAACAGGAAAAACAACCTGTCGACGAAAACATATTCATAGAAATGGGTACAAAAGTAAAACGCTATAAAGTTAAGGAGTCCAACAAGGATCTTATTGATAAAATTGAGTTTCCGCAGTTTTTCATCAAAGTAACGGCAAGTGATATTTTTGGTACAGACGAAGAATTGCTCAATCGTGAATCATTGCTCAAAGATTTTAAACTTTCGAACGAAGACATTAAAATTGACTTTGATCAAATTTCATCTGATTTGTATAAAGTTGACTTAGAAGAAGCCAAAAAGAACGAGTACAGACCTTCTTTTACCAAAATTGAAAATAGTACGGTGAAAGACCCCATTACCGAATACATTTTAGCCAAACCATTAGGGAATCAAATAACAGACATCACGCATCAAATGATGCAGATTATCGGAAATATGTACCCAATTCCCGACCAGGAAATCAAAGTTTACATTGGACGTATTCTGCAGAGTATAAACACCGAACAACTTCGTGATATCCTGGTTAGAAAGTGGAGTTACACAGACAAGATAAAAGTTAAGATTCGGCAATTGTCAGACAGTTATGCCGAAGGTCGTTTTATGGACTTACTGAAATCAAAAAGAATTAGCACCAAAGCAAATTGGAAGTTAGGCAGCGAAATTGTGCCAGGCAACACAAGTTCATCCATTGGAAATTCACTTTACGAAAGAGAAGGTTCAATGAATGGTTTTGAAGAACGGGTTGCAATGGAAATCGGAACTTCTTCAAACGTTGTATTTTGGCATAGGAACTTAGAACGCGGAAAAGGTTTTTACATCAATGGCTTTAAAGCCAATCATTACCCTGACTTTATTCTACAAACAAAATCAGGAAAGACCATTTTAATAGAAACCAAAGGCGACCATTTGGACGGTTCAGACAGCGAAGCAAAATCCCGACTTGGTAACGAATGGGAAAGACAAGCAGGCCAAGACTTTGCCTATTTTATGGTATTTGACAAGAAAGAAATTAAAGGAGCTTACACGTTGGACAAAGCAAAGGAATTGATAAGTAAAATGTAAAACCCTCGCTATTTGCAAGCACATCATCCGTTGGCTAAATTGTGAATCATCAAAAGGAAATTGTTGTTCCACAAAAAATAACTAAAAGGACAGGTGTTTTTAAAATTAAAATCTCAGATCCCTGAGCTGCTATGATTCTTTGGAGTTTGTTTTTTGGAATTTTCCCCACCTACTCGCATCCCGGCAAAATGAGCGATCTCGCTTGTTTCATTTTTATAAAATACAATTTCCCCAACTGTAGCTCCGGCAATGTATTTATCGCCTTTTCGGGCCAGTAGATATGCCAGTCGGCCACCTCTTTTATTGCTTCCAGGTCGTCACCCAGGATGGAATACAGGTCGTCGGTGGCAACGTTGCACGGCATGGTCACGGGCAGCACCGACCAGCCTTCAGCTAAGTAGAGCCCTTTGTTAATCATACTGTAGCCCTCCACCAAAAGCTGCTGCGGGGAAAGGAGACAAATTATTAAACCTTTTTCTGGTTGCCATTTGCCGATGGTATTAATACCAAAAAATGGCCGGTAAATCCCCTGGGAATTATAGGCAAAAAGTACCGATGCCGAAAGCTCCCCAAACAGATCATCCATGGTGAGGGCGGGCCGCACATACGACGAAATGCCACTCCAACCTTCGCGCATCGCAATGTTGTGGCTATACAAAGGCGGATGTATGTAATAATAGTCGTTGAAGGATAAAGTGTCGCGGGCATAGGCGTTGGCCACAATCAACGTCACGTCATATTGCCCGGGCTGCATGTAAATAGTTGCAGGATTCTGCCGGTAAGAAGTGTCTCCATTTCCCAGCCACCACTCCCATTGCGTTGGAAATCCGATCGACTGATCGGTAAATCGTATCAGCTCACCAATTTTTCCTTCGTAAGGCTGCACCCCAAAAGATGCTTTGAGATTTGGAACAACCGTTATGAAATCTGTTTTGGTAGCGGAACTGCTCAGGTATTGATTCCACGCCAGCAGGCTCACGCTGTAAGTACCGGGATTGGTGTAAATTACTTGTGCATTTTGGTAAGGACTGTTTATTCCATTACCAAAATCCCATAACCAATGCGTCGGATTTCCGGTGGTGATGTCGGTGAAATGGATCACCTCTCCCGGTCTTGCCGTTAACGTGTCAGCCAGAAAATCCGACACCATGGAAGGAATTATCTGAATATAATCACTCTTCATTTCGATGTTGGTGCTGTCGTTGCGTTGAACCTTCAGGCTTAAGCTGAACAAGCCCGGTGCGTCATAACTTTTTACAGGATTTTGCAACGACGAGGTTTGCCCGTCGCCAAACTGCCAAAGCCATTGCAAAGGATTGCCTTTGGAAAGATCCGTAAACGTAATAGTTTCTCCAGGTACTGCCACCAGGGTATCGGCCACAAAAGCAGCGGCTAAAGTATCGCGCTGCCGGATGTAATTGTTTTTAACAACAGTGGCCGACTGCAACGTATCAGAAATAGTTAATGTGACGGTGTAATAGCCGGGTGATGTATAGATATGGGTTGAAAAACGATCGGTTGCGGTAGCGCCATCGCCAAAATCCCACAGCCAGTTGTCGGGATTGCCTGTTGAATAATCGACAAAATAAACGGTCTGTCCGTTCCAGGGGCGGTAGGGTAAAGCAACGAATTCCGCTACCAGCGGTTTCAGGATTTGAATATAGGCTGTTTTAGTAATTGTGTCGCCCAAGAAGTCATTAGCAGCGATTAACGTCACATTGTAGGTTCCCCAATATTCGTAAGATATTTCAGGATTTTGAAGTATCGAGGTAACGCCGTTTCCAAAATCCCAATGCCACCAGGTGGGGTTTCCAGTGGTAAGATCAGTAAAATTAATTGTCTGGCCGCACGCAGCAACATTGGCATCAGCCGCAAAGTCGGCCACCACGTGTTCCAGTACTTTAATGTAGTTAGTCTTGGTTTTAAACTTCACAGACGATCCTTTTTGTACAAACAGCGACACTGTGTATTCGCCGGGATTGGCATAGCTGTGAACCGGATGTTGTGTCGCAGAACTTTGCCCGTCGCCAAATTGCCAGAACCATGTGGCGGGCGCTCCTAAAGACAGATCAATAAACTGTATTGGCTCGCCTGGCCTGCACCAGGTGGTGTCGGCAGTAAAATCGGGAACAAGCGGAGGTGCGCAATTGATGTAGTTGCTGCGTGTAATGGTTTGCGAATATTGTCCGGCCATCACCGTAAAGCTTACGGTGTAATTTCCGGCTTGCTGATAGATGTGAAATGGGCTTTGCGAAGTGGAAGTGCTTCCGTCGCCAAAGTCCCAAAGCCAACTGTCGGCAGGTCCGGCATAAACCGATTGATCGGTAAACTGCACCGCCAGCGGCGCCAATCCGTTTACCGGCGATGCTGAAAAAGCCACCTTAGCTGTCCCGCGGTATTCTGCTTTAAAAGCGCCATCCCAAATTATTGCCGGCGCTTTGACCTCCAGGTTTCCTGTAGTAGTAAATAGCTGTTGTAATGAATCCACCTCGCTGTTGCTGTTGTACCATGTAAACTCATACTGACCCGGCGTGAGATCGTTGAGGTAAATTTTTGCTTGCCCGGCTGGCAGCGGTGTTCCAAACTGCTGCAAATATTGCCAGTTGTATTTTCGATTTTGCATCCAACCCGCCACATATTTGTTGTTGCGAAGCACAAACGTGCGCAACTGAGGCGCATAGTTTCCAAAATCATATCTTTTAATCCGCACCATGCTGCTGCCCGAATTTTCGATGCGGATCTCGTGCTGTCCTGCCGGCACATTTACGCTGTAGGTACTGCTGGGAAGGGCAACTTGTTCCAGCATGGTAACGCCATCAATTTTAATTTTAATTTTAGAAAACAAAGCAATGTCGTCGGTGTGGACTTTGAAACTGCCGCCGACAATATAATTCACCTTAAAGGTGGGCGGATTGCGCCTGTTGTTGTACAAACTTCCATACAGAAAATACCCGATAAAAAGATCCGGTGGAGCCAGGGTTCCTGCGGGGCTTAGCTCAAAATAGTTCTGTGGAGTTTTGCTGTTGCCATTGTTGTAGCCGGTTTTCACAGAAATCGTTTCGTAATCGGAAGAGGTAGATAAAGGGACTTCGGGATGCAGGCTTTCAAGGTCGGGCTGTGCATCGGAAAAAAAATCGGCAACGGGTTTGAGATACGAAAACATTCCGTTCGGATATAAATAGTTGTCCCAATACCACGACATCGCCGATCCGAAAGCACCCGAAAACATCGACGACCACAGGACATTATGAAAAGTAATACCTGCCGGATCGTTTTGAATAATTTCGGCAGGATTGTGCCCCAGAGCAAACTCACTGATGACAAAAGGTTTGTTCCACGTTTGGGCACCCCATCGCGAATAGTTGTAAATCTTCATCTCCAGGTCGGGGATGAAATCGTAAACGTGCAATTGCGTGAAATCTGTGCCTGCATAATTCCAGGTATCCCAACCGTTCTGCGGGATGGCAAAACCCGTAGAAACAGGCCGCTGGTAAGTATCGAGGCTTTGTATGTAATCTGTCATGCTGTTGATCCACTGGGATGTTTGACTGCCAAAGCTCTCATAAAGTCCTGTAGCATCGGCTTCGGAAATATGCTCCCACATCGCAAGCTGTGGGGAGTAGCCCCACCGGGCATTGATATAGCGTAGCTTACGCTTGTAAAGACTTATTGCGGTTGGATTTACCAAAAAGTTTTGGGGTTCATGACATGGCCCGCCCAGCACATCGTTATAAGGATTTTGGTTCCAACCGAAATTTACATCGGTGCGCAACTCATCGTGAATCATTACATTAAACTGACAGTACATCTGTTTTTCCATCAGCTGATCGAAAACCCAGTCGAGCACCCAGGCAAAGTTCTGACGTTGCAAATATTGCCCTGTGCCCGTTTGTTGCCATTCAATTTCAAATATCCAGGGAGCCATCGAGAGTTTGGTAAAATTGCCACCATTGGCAGCAAGTTCGTCAATCCAATCTTCGTAAATGGCAAAACCATCCCACCACCACTGAAAGGCCAGATTGACGCCAAGTGCCTGAAAAATCTCACCGTTTTTATACTTCAGCTTGTTGCCGTCGCGCTTTATAAAACCTTTGTGTGAAGAAGCAGTGCAAACAAACTGTCGGGTTTCATAGCTGGTGGTTCCTAAGGCATCCATTACGCTGACGATGTAGCTCCAGGTGCCCGTTTCGTCAGGTGCAAAACGCAGGAGCCATTTGGGCTGCCCCACGGGAGTGAGCTGGTTGGGAACATTCATCGCATAATCCTGCATGTAAAAACCGTCCATCACAAATTGCTTGCCTGAAGGCGAAAAGAATTTCGCCTTCAGGTTCACCTGACCAAAATCGAAAGGATTGGTGTAGGTGGCTGAAAAATGAACCGTAAGCTCCAGCTTTTCATAACGGGCAACATTGGCGCTATTGGCGGTAACGCTAAAAATTACCGGCAACGCCCGAGCCATCATCGATAGCATAAGCAGAGCGCATATCATCATTATTCTCACCAGAGGTATTTGGCTGTATTTTGCAGTCATAAGTTTTTCAATTATTTAAACATCGCTGTTGCAGAAATAACAAAAAATCAACTTTTTGTCCCAAAAGTCGTCTTTCCAACAAAGCATAAAATTAGTAAAATCAAAACAATGTATTCACGTTATTATGGATGATTAAGAAAAGGCACCTTCGTTAACATTTCCCAACTAATTTATGTTTTTTAAGGATAAGTGATTTATTTTCTGTATCTTAGCGCGAATTCTATTTATTGGGGTTGTTTGATTTCAACAGTGCCAGCAAAAAACTATGTGTATCTTATTTTTAATAAAAAAACGATTGGTTGCCTGCTGCTGCTGACGTAAAAGTTCCCTGGTTAAAAAAACTAATTAGTTGACTAAAAGCCACAAACTTTTCATGTTAAACAATTGTTAATTAAACAAATCATCAATAATTTGTTGATCTTCACACGTTGTATAAACCTATAATTTTTAGATAATGAGTAAAAGAAGCAGAGCTATTCCCGAAAAAAAGGCCACTTTTAAGTCGCCCGACATTTCAAAAATGCAGGAGGTAATCATCGATCTGCGCACACGCATCTACATCTCTCCCGATGCCGATCCCGAACAGGCGAAGGCTCAATACCTGGCACGGCTGCAGGCACGCTAAACAACCGGTTTTTATAAAAGCTATTCCGGGACGATAATCAGGGTAAATGTTGAAATTCTTAAAAAACCCCTACCCATTCAACGATGACGTTAAGCAAAACGCCCGTGTGATATTTTTCATCAGCATTGGCGTTTTTGTGTTCCTTTTCCTATTCCAGCCCCTGCAAATCGACCAGCTGGCTACCCGCCAAAAATATTTTCTGGTTATTGGATTGGGTATCATTACGTTCCTGTCGTTTAGCCTCAACCTTCTGATTCTGCCACCACTTCTGCCAAAGATTTTTGAGCATCGGTCCTGGAATATTAAAAAAGAAATCCTCTGGGACTTGTGGATTCTGTTCACCGTATCGGTGGGATATTATCTTTATTACAAAGCTTTGGACATCATGGTTTTTGAGTTCGAAGTCATCATCAAACTCATCCTTATTGCTATTATTCCCACCTCCGTGCTGATTACCATCAACCGAAACCGTCTGCTGAAAACGCATTTGCACACAGCACAGAAAATCAACCGTAAGCTTCAGGAAAACCGGGAGATAGATGAAAACCTGGTACATTTTGTCTCAGATTATCAAAAAGATTCCCTTTCGGTAAAAGTGAGCCAGATATTGCTAATCCGCTCTGCCGGCAACTACATCGAGGTGTTTTGGAAGCAGGGCGCAGAGGCCAGCCGTCAAATGGTTCGGTATAGCCTTACCAATGCCGAAGAGCTGCTGAAGGAATACAAATTTATTATGCGCAGTCACAGGTCGTTTTTGTTAAACGTCAATCATATCAATCGAGTGGAAGGTAACTCACAAGGATATCGTATTTATTTCGAGATGATCGATTTTGCGGTACCTGTTTCCAAAAATTATGTGAATAAACTCCGCGAATTAATCTAAACACCCCCTTCTTTCCCTTTCACCGGCACCTGTATTTCCGGTTCTCGTCCCTGAACCTCTCCACTGAGAACTATTTTTTGTTTGCCAATCCCTATTATTTTTTAAGTCTTTTCATGGGGTTTACTTTTGTGGCCTAACCAGAAATCAAATTATCATGAAACCACTTTTTATCGGCGATTTAAAAATTGAAGTGCCCATCATTCAGGGTGGAATGGGCGTAGCTGTGTCACTTTCGCGGCTTGCCTCGGCAGTAGCAAATCAGGGAGGCGCAGGAATTATTTCGGCAGCTGCAATCGGCCTGATGGAGCCCGACTACCACAAAAAATTATATGAAGCCAACAAGCAGGCACTGCGTCGCGAGATACGTCAGGCGCGAAGCCAGACCAAAGGTGTAATTGGTACAAATATAATGATAGCACTCACCGATCATGAGGCGCTGGTTAAAGTTGCCATCGAGGAAGAAGTCGATCTTATCGTAATGGGCGCCGGATTGCCATTACATATACCTCGCTTTATAGCCGAAGCTGGTTTGGGTGGACATCACACCAAATTAGTAATTAAAGTTTCGTCAGCCAAAGCGGCGCATCTCATTTTCAGATATTGGGCCGAAAAATATAATACGGTACCGGATGCTGTTGTAATAGAGGGACCGATGGCGGGAGGCCATTTGGGTTTTGCCAAAAACAAACTCGGCGACGATCGCGTGTCTTTGCAACAACTCGTCAGGGAAACGGTAGCTGCAATGCAAACCTACCGGACAGCATTCAACCGCAACATACCTGTAATTGCGGGCGGCGGCGTGCACACCGGACGCGATATGTATGAAGTAATGCAGGCTGGAGCACAAGGAGTAAAGATAGGAACGCGCTTCGTCACAACGCGTGAATGCGACGCATCAGATACTTACAAACAAGCCTACATCGATTCTAAAAAGGAAGATATCGTTATCATCGACAGTCCGGTAGGGCTGCCCGGCCGGGTAGTAAAAAACAAATTCGTCGAACAAATCATGCGTGGCGAAACCAAGCCTTTCCATTGCCCGTGGAAATGTCTTAGCTCTTGCAACTACAAGGAAGCCCCATATTGTATCGCCCAGGCGCTCTACAATTCGGCCATCGGCAACATGGAAGAGGGATTTGCTTTTGCCGGCGCAAATGCTTGGCAAGCTACCGAAATAAACACGGTGGCTGAGGTAATGAATGATCTGCTGTCAGGCTATCAGCACGAAGCTTACTGTCAGCAGAAGCTTCGCCGCATGAAAGCCCTACAGCCGGTTGCTTAGAGTTAGTATCGGCAAGAATATCCCAAATAGAATTGTCGGAATTGTCAAATTTTTCTTTTTGGATTTATTTGGATTTTGATAAATAATTATCGGTTTTTAATAAAGGCCGCTGCAAGCAAGACATTGTTTCAGCGGCTTTTTTCTTTTTATGCTATAAAATCATTTTCTTTGTTCATCCGTTAAATTATCATCCTTAAAGCAGGATTTTCAGAGAAAGATATTATGGCTAAAAAAACACCCATAGAGCAACCGGCCGAAAAAAAATCGCGTTTGCGCAGCAAAAAAACCGAAGCTGCTGCCCTTATGCCCGACGAACAACAACCGCCATTGAAAGCATCAACAGCCAAATCAGCTAAAAAAGCAAAGCCCAAAACAACATTAGCACATAAAGAAAATCCAAAAAAAAGCACAGCTAAAAAACAGGAAACAACCCAGAATAAAAAATCACCAGATGCTTCGCTCTTCAAAGCTCGTCTCATAAATCCTACCGTGGAACCAGAAAAAAAGCCATCGGCTTCAGCAAAGCAAAAAGGCGAGAAAAAAATCTTCGTGCTCGACACCTCGGTGATTCTTTACAATCATAACTCTATCAACAGCTTCGAGGACAATGACATTGCCATCCCAATAACCGTACTTGAGGAGCTGGATCAGTTCAAAAAAGGAAACGACACCATCAACTTCGAGGCGCGCGAGTTTATCCGCATCATGGACCGGCTCTCCGACAATACTTCCCTCAGCAACTGGATACCACTCGACAACGGCAACAAAGGGAGTTTTAAAGTTGTGATGAACGAAATGGACTCCACCACGCTCGACGCTGAGAAGGTTTTTGGTGAACGCAAAGGCGACCACCGTATCCTGAATGCGGCGCTGCAGCTCCGCCAACAATATCCCGACCGCAAAGTGGTGATGGTGACTAAAGATGTGAATCTGCGCATCAAAGCCAAAGCTCTCAATCTGCCCGCCGAAGATTTTATGACCGGCAAGATCGAAAATGTCGATTCACTTTACTCCGGTATTTTGCGCTACGAAAATGTTGACCCACGTGGCATCAGCCGCCTCTATAGCGAAGGGCTGTGCGAATACACCGACCTGGGAATAGAACTGCCTGCTCCCAACCAATACCTGATTTTGCAAGCCAACGGCGCTTCGGCGCTGGGATGGTACAACACACGCAATCAACTCGTGGAACGTCTCGACAAACATCAGATTTCTAAAATTACGCCGCGCAACGCCGAGCAGGTTTTTGCGCTGCATGCCGTTACCAATCCCAACATCAAGCTGGTGACGCTGCAGGGCGTGGCCGGTACAGGCAAAACGCTGGTGGCTTTGGCGGGTGCCTGGAACCAGCGCCGCAACTACAAGCAGATCTACCTCGCCCGTCCCATTGTGCCATTGAGCAACAAAGACATTGGTTTTCTGCCCGGCGACTTTAAGTCGAAAATAGATCCCTACATGCAGCCACTTTACGATAATCTGAAATTTATCCAAAACCAATATGGCGAGCACGACAAGGAGTTTCAAAACATCACCGGCGCCATCGAAAGCGAGAAACTGGTGATACAGGCGCTGGCCTACATACGCGGGCGAAGTATCTCCAACGTCTTTTTTATCGTGGACGAAGCACAAAATCTGACCCCACACGAAGTGAAAACCATCATCACCCGCGCCGGTGAAGGAACCAAAATCGTTTTTACCGGCGATATTTATCAAATCGACACACCTTATCTCGACGCTCAGAGCAACGGACTTTCGTACCTCATCGACCGCATCAAACACCACGAGCTCCATGCCCACGTGCGGCTTGAAAAAGGCGAGCGCTCCGACCTTGCAAATCTGGCTAATGAATTACTATAATTATGAAAAAACTACTATTTCTGATTCTTCCTATCATCCTGATTTTTTTTGTCGTTTCCTGCAACAACTCCGGCAATCAATCCGATAACAAAGAGGCTGCTGACAAAGCTACCAAAGCGCCAGTTGACACGGCAGTTATTAAATTAAACGAAACTGACACGTCTGTAAATATCGTGACGCCGGCTCCTCCTGTAAAAAAGGCTCCCGCGGCTGCTTTCGAATATTTTGTGCCCAAAGCAACTACGCCACGGGCAGGCTGGCCGGTAATTTTTGCGTTCGACCCGCACGCACGCGGTAGCTTTGTCATTAATAAATACAAAAACCTGGCGGAAGAATTTGGTTTTGTGCTGGTAGCCTCCAACCGTTCGCGCAACGGCCAGACCATTGCCGAAGGCCTTGAAATTTACCGGCAAATGCAGCGGGAGATACAACCGCGGGCACGCATCAATCCAAAACAAATTGTAGCGATGGGATTTTCGGGCGGTGCACGTGTGGCGGTCTCTGTTGGTCTCGAAGAGCAGGAAGTTGTTGCTGTAGTCGGCGCCGGAGCAGGTTTCCCGGAATTGCAGGAAAAGCCTGAAGCCAGTTTTTATTATGTGGGAATGGCCGGATACGAAGATTTTAATCTCAATGAACTTATCAACAACGATCGTTTCCTGTCGCGCAATGGATTCCGCAACCAGCTCATCATTTTTGAAGGCGACCACAACTGGCCGTCGCTTGACGCGATGCGCGAGGCTTTTTATGCCATCAGTTTAAAGGAAATCCGGGAAGGCGATGAGACGTTTACAGAAAAGGCATATAGTTTTTATAAAAAGAAAATCAGCGACCAGACAGGGAACAGCCAATATTTTGATGCTGCCGAAACAGCACAGCGTGCCATCGCCGTTTTCGAAGGCATCCGTGATGGAGCAGATTTTAAAAAACAACTAAAAACCATCCGCGCCAACGCCGCTTACAATGAGCAACTGGGGCACATGGTACGATCGCTCGAAAAGGAGATCGGAATGCAAAATAATTTCCTGAAAGCCTTTACGGAAAAAGATAAAGAGTGGTGGAAAAAGCAGCTCGGCGACCTCAAACAACCCTCCGAAGATATCTACACCCAACGGCTCCACAAGAGACTGCTTGGTTTCAACGGGTTGCTCAGCTATATGTTTGCCCGCCAGGCTATCGAAGAAGACGATCTTGAACAAGCCGATAAAACAATCGAAATCTATCGAGCCATCGAGCCACTCAATCCGGAACATTCTTACCTGAGTGCCATCGTTATGATGAAACAAAATAATCCACAGCTTGCCATCGAATATCTGCAACAAGCGCGCATTCTTGGCTTTTCTGATCTGGAACGATTGTCAGCGGAAACAGTTTTTGAGCCTCTGCATAAGCGCGCCGACTACCGCGATTTGCTGCGACCGTAAATCAGGGGGGAAATAAAACAGGCCGAAGTTTGTAATTAATAATACGAAATTTGGCCTGATTGACCTAAAAACTCTTTTGATAAATCACCGTCAGCAGCGTTTGTCCAACAGCTTTTAATGTGGCTGGGTCTATTTGTGTGATGTCGTCGGCAATGGTGTGCCAGGGATCATAAAAAGTGCCGTTGGCTGATGCCGGATCGAGATGGATGATGTTGATCGTAGGAATATTAGCGATGGTATTAATAAAGTAATGGTCGTCGGTGATATAGGTTCCTTTCTCAAAAACAAAATAATCTCCATAGCCAGCCGCTACAGCGGTTTCCCAAACTTTCTTGGTGATGTCGGGCGCATAATACATCGAAAAACCTTCGAGTGGAAAGACAGCGTCGGGAGCGCCCACCATATCGAGCAGTATGCCGTAGCGCGCACTATAGTTTGGCTGGTGCGGGTTGGCCGACCAATGTTGCGATCCCAGCCCCCACGTGTCGCTCGATTGATCCGTCTGGCTGTCCTGAGGCGGACCATAATCTTCAAGATCAAACAAAATAATGTCGATACCCCTGCTTACCGGATGCAGATGTAGTTGCCGCGCTATTTCCATCAGCACACCCGTGCCACTGGCTCCGTCGTTGGCGCCATCGATAGGTACCAGGTGGTTGGCAGGATCAGCATCATGATCGGCAAAAGGACGCGAGTCGTAATGTGCCGACAGAAAGATGCGATTTTTCTCTTCCGGGTTGAAAGAGACAATAATATTCTTACCCTTAAAAATCCGGTTGTCATAAACACGCGCCACAAAATCCTGCACCATCAGCGTATCGCCCCATTGCAGCAAAGCCTCCAGCATCCAGTTTACAGCAGCAGCGTGTGCTTTGGTTTCGGGCACACGCGGGCCAAAATCGACCTGCTGCTTTACGTAAGAAAATGCTGAATCAGCGTCAAATTGCGGAACCTTCACGGGCTGCACCACGGGTTCTGCCGCACTTTGCGTCTGCTGTGGCTGTCGTGATTCATTGTTGCAACCTGCAAGAAACAACAGTATTATTATTATCAATAACTGATAATGAATTACATTTTGCAAACGTCCTGATACTTTCATGGTTTATTATTTTGGTGATGTTTCTTTTTGCTCGCGTGTTATCCATTCGGCAGCGTGGCCAAAGGTACCAGAAAAAACAAAATCATCCGTATGCAATCTTTCCCGGGGAGCAATTTCCATGGCTTGCAGGTTTTTGTGCAACATTTTATAATCGCCCGGATAGCCAATGGTGAAAGCGGAAATGACCTCGTATTTTTCCGGAATTTCGAGCAACTGGTGCGCTTTCTCGCGATCGAAGCCAGCCATCTGGTGCACATAAAGTCCTTCGTATGTAGCCTGAAAAGTGAGGTGCGCCATGGCTTGCCCCACGTCGTATTTAAAGTATTCGGCAGGCATGCCATTTTTCAGACTAATGCTGCGCCCGGCAGAAATAGCCAGCAAAGGTGCGGTTTTCACCCACAACTGGTTAAACTCAACCAGGGTGCTAAAAATCTTATCATACGTTTCGTCGCCTTGCATCCCCACAATGAAAGCCCATGGCTGCTCATTGCTGGCCGATGGTGACCAACGCGCAGCTTCAAAAATACGTTGCAGTTTCTCTGTTTCAACGGGTTCACCATTGAAAGCCCGCGGACTCCAACGTTTTTTCGATAGGTTGTGAATGGGATATCTGGGATTGGCTCTTTTTATCTTCATTTTCTTTCAATTAAAAAAGCCCCTGGTGGGGCCTTATCTTTATTAAATAATTTTTATCATTAATGTTTTGCAAGATAGCTGGCCACACCGTCGTGCGATTCCTGCATGCCTTCGTCGCCACGATGCCAGTCAGCAGGACACACTTCGCCGTTTTCTTCGTAAAACTGCAAGGCATCAATCATGCGCAGGGTTTCCTTCACACTTCTTCCCAGAGGCATGTCGTTAACCACCTGATGGCGCACCACGCCTTGTTTATCGATGAGGAACAACCCGCGATAAGCCACACCTGCTCCGTCAAATTCCAGCTCGCCGTCGTCGTTGTAATCAAAATCTCCGTCGAGCACGTCGTAATTTTTCGAAATTGTTTTGGTAAGATCGGATACCAAAGGAAACTTCACGCCTTTGATGCCACCATCTTTTTTCTCTGTGTTCAGCCATGCCCAGTGCGAATATTTTGAATCGGTAGAACAGCCTACCACAGCAACATTGCGTTTTTCAAATTCTTCGATTTGTTCCTGGAAAGCAAGAATTTCGGTTGGACATACAAATGTGAAATCCAATGGATAGAAAAAGAATACCACATACTTTTTCCCAATATATTGTTCGAGCGTAAATTTCTCGACCATTTCGCCGCCGTTAATCACCGTATCTGCTTCGAATAAGGGCGCCTTTTTTCCCGTTAAAACTGCCATATGATTTTATTTTTAATGTTAAATGTTTGTTTTACAATTTGGTGGCAAAAATACAAGGATTTTGGGAGGTGGTGTTTTTAAAATTAGTTAAACCTGTACCTTTACGCCAAAAAACTATGAGAGAATTTATTGCAGGAATCCCACAGACTCTGGCAGAAATAGCTGCCGTTGCCGGGTTTCTATGGCAAAATGGATGGGCGGAGCGCAACGCCGGAAACCTTTCGTACAACGTCACACGCTTTTTTGATAAGCTACCGGATAATCTTGACTTCGAAGCGCCGGTATCGCTGTTGAGTACTTTCCCGCATCTCGACAACCAATTGTTGCTGATAACGGCCACCGGGTCGCGGATGCGTGATGTTGCGGCCGACATTCCGGCCAACGTCTGCTTGCTGCATATCATCGACGGCGGCAAAGCTTACCGGAAGTTGACGAAACCCGAACCTGGAAAGATGTTAACTCCTACCTCCGAGTTGCCCACCCACCTGGCGATACACGATAAATTATGTGCCGAAGGGCGTCCGGAGAAAGTCATTATCCACACACATCCCGTCCGGCTTATTGCCATGACGCACATCCGCGAGTTTTGCAATCAGTCGGTCATCAACAATATTTTGTGGAGCATGCAACCGGAAACGTGCATTTTTATTCATGATGGGCTAGGCTTTGTACCCTATCTGCAAACCGGAAGCGATGCCCTGGCAGAGGCTACACTCGCAGCGCTCGACCAACACAGGGTGGTTTTGTGGGAAAAGCATGGCTGTCTGGCCATTGGCGAAAACGCCTGGGAAGCTTTTGATTTGATTGACATCGCCGAGAAATCAGCCGACATTTTCTTTACCTGCCGCAATGCAGGCTTTCAGGCCGAAGGCATTCCATTGGCAGATTTGAAAAAGCTGCGGGAATCATTTGGAATAGCGCAACCGGAGGAGTGAAGCGGCTTTCTGTTCGTGTCATCCGCAGAGATGCTGAGGCGCAAAGATCATTAAAATGTTTCTTTTGATTTCCTCTGCGTCTCTCCGTCTTAGCGGTTTATTCTTTTTGAAATCACCGCAGAGGCACATAGATTAATAAAGATGTTGCTCTATTTTTATTGGTCGAAAGTTCACAATGATTTTTTCTTTCTCACCGCTCACCGCTCACTTCTCAACTCTCTCTATTGTATTTCTTCTTTTTCAAAATACCATTTACAAAAGCAATAAGTATCATAAAAATGGCCAGGAAACCACTGATGCGACCGAGGTAGTCGCCGTAGCGGGTATAAAAGGTAATCTCGTTGTTGGCGTGGAGTTGTGCTTTGAGTACAGCGGGCTGCCAATATTCGGAGGCCTGCATGATGTCGCCGCGTTGGTCGATAAAACCAGAGATTCCGGTATTGGCCGAGCGGGCGATGTCGCGGCGTGTTTCGACGGCACGCAATCGTGCATAGGTAAAATGCTGGCGGTGGCCGGCGGTGTTGCCCCACCAGCCGTCGTTGGTGATGATGAAGATAAGATTGGCGCCATTTTTTACAAACTCTGCAGTAAATTCGCCATAAATAGATTCGTAGCAGATGATGCCCGGGACGGTGAATTTCCCATCGGTGCTTGTGAAAACTTCGCGACGTTTTGAATAGCCTAAACTCCCCACGGTGCCGCCCAGATCGAAGGCCAGATTTTGCAACGGACTGAGAATTCGATGAAAAGGCATCTTCTCCGGCCCCGGCACCAGCTTCGACTTGTGGTAAAGACCCACAGGTTCGTCTTTTTTAATAAACAAAGTTGTATTAAAAGCTTCGTAATATTTATCCACATCGCCAAACTTGCGGGCCGTGGGCGTAAGCGGCTCCCCTTCTGCAAAATGCCGGTAGGTGGAGGCGCCAATTACCACACTCGCCTGCTGATGCCGGTCGATAAACCCTCGTATTTGTTTCACCGCACGCGACTGCTCTATGGTGGCATGCCACAGATCTTCCTGGATGGCCGATTCGGGCGAAACCACAAAATCCGTTTCAGGAGTAATAAGTGAGTCGGCAAGTTTCAGATTCATTTCTATCATCTTGCTCGAGGGCAGCACAAACTGTTCTGACCATGGATCAACGTTGGGCTGCGTAACGATGACTTCGGCAACAGCCCCTTTTTCTTCATAATTCTGATACATCACCAGCGAAATAATCATTGGAATAATGATCACTAAAGTTGTCTTTGTTATGGTCAAAATAAGTTTCTGCCGACTCTCCTTTTGCAGAACGTTTTTGATAAGCTGGTAAAGAAAAATATTTACCAACAGTATCCAAAGCGTGCCACCCAGCGTGCCGGTGTATTCGTACCACTGCACCCAGGGCGTGTGCATGGCAAAACCGTTGCCCAGGTTGAGCCACGGCCACGACAAATCCCAGTCGAGATGAAAGTATTCGAAAGCTACCCAATAAACTATGAGCAGATAAATGGCGTCGGACTGACGGAAAAAGCTGCGTCGGCTGAGATGAAAAACCATAAAGACGATCGCAAAAAACAAGCTGTTAATCAGCACCGCCATCAGCGCACCAAATATCGTCGAGTTCCAGATCCACCAGGTGGTGAGGATATTCCAAACCAAAAACGCCGCATAGCTGTATTGGAAACTACTGAAACGATGGTGCTGCTCCGGATGCGCATCCAGATGATCGATAATGAAAAGTAGCGGGACAAATCCTGCAAAGAGCAGAAAAGGAAAACCGTACATCGGCCAGCCGGCAGTCAGCAGCAAGCCCGACAGCAGCGACAGCAGGTAAAGATGTTTTTTTTGAAGCGTCATTGGCAAAGTAATTTCCGGATCCGGGTTAGTCCGACAAAAATATTAATAGAGAAAATCATTGTACGGGAAGCGAGTGGTATGGATTTCTTTCACCTTTTGATAGATGAGATCTTTCAGTGCTTCCCAGTTTTGTTTGTGTTTGGCCGAGATGAAAATCGCCGGATCGTTGCTTTTTGCTATCCAGGTATTGCGGAGTTCCTCAAGCGTGACGTTTTCGTCGGTGGATTCCGTCAGGTCGTCGGCATCTTTGGTTTTCCAGGTGTAAGCATCCATTTTGTTGAAGACCATTATGGTAGGTTTGTCGGCACCGCCAATTTCGCTGAGCGTTTCATTCACCACATTTATTTGTTCTTCAAAATCGGTATGGGAAATATCCACCACGTGCAGCAGCAGGTCGGCTTCGCGCACCTCGTCGAGCGTGGATTTGAACGACTCTACTAGACCATGCGGGAGCTTGCGGATAAAGCCAACGGTGTCGGTGAGCAGAAAAGGCAGATTTTCGATCACCACTTTGCGGATGGTAGTATCGAGGGTGGCAAAGAGCTTGTCTTCGGCAAATACCTCTGCTTTGGCCATGCGATTCATAATGGTCGATTTGCCCACGTTGGTGTATCCCACCAGCGACACGCGCACCATGTTACCACGTCCTTTGCGTTGCACCACCATCTGTCGGTCGATGAGTTCGAGCTTTTTCTTGAGCAGACTTATCTTGTCACGGATGATGCGGCGGTCGGTTTCTATCTCCGTTTCGCCCGGTCCACGCATACCGATTCCACCTTGCTGACGTTCCAGGTGCGTCCACATACGTGTAAGTCGTGGTAGCAGATATTCGTATTGCGCCAGCTCTACCTGCGTCTTGGCATGCGCCGTACGCGCCCGTCTTGCAAAAATGTCGAGAATAAGATTGGTACGATCCAATATGCGACACTCCAAAACCTTTTCGATATTTTTGATCTGTGAGGCGCCCAGCTCATCATCGAAAACAACCAAATCGATCTCTTCAGCAACCACATATTGCCGGATTTCTTCCAGCTTCCCCGAGCCTACAAAAGTGCGTGTGTCGGGATGATCGAGTTTTTGGGTAAACCGTTTCATGGGGATGCCCCCGGCTGTCTCCACCAGAAAAGCCAGTTCTTCGAGATATTCTTCTATGCGGGCTTCATCAGTCTTGCCGGTGATCAATCCTACCAGCAATACCTTCTCCTTTCGGACAGCAGTTTCGATATTTTGCGCCATAATTTCCTTTTTTCAACAAACAGTCTGGGAGTGCTTTGAGTTCATCGGGGGCTAAAGCCCCATGAAAGTTTGTGTTCTTTTGCCCCCGGCCTAGAGGCCAGGGTTAGTGATCATGATGAGCGTTTGTGCATCAAAACTTCCTAAAGCCAATAATCTCGCGCACTTCACTCATGGTTTTGCCTGCGCTTTCGTGGGCTTTTTCGGCACCCATGGTGGCTACTTTCGACAGGTATTTTTCGTCAGCAGCCAGTTCTTGTATCCTTTCGCGAATAGGTGAGGTAACGATGATGATATCCTCGGCAAGTTGTTTTTTCAAATCCCCATATCGTATGGTGCAGGCGTTGTATTCGGTCAGGAAATGATCGACAGTTTCGGGTTTTGACATCACGCGCATCAGACTGAATAGATTGGCCACGCCCTCGGCCATAGGCTGGTTGGGCATAGTGGGCCCCGTATCGGTTACAGCGCGCATCACTTTTTTGCGAATTACTTTGGGATCGTCGGCCAGGAAGATGGCGTTGCCTTCGCCTTCCGATTTGCCCATTTTTCCGCTGCCATCCAGTCCGGGAATTTTAATCAGCTCCGCCCCAAAGTTAAAAGCAGTAGGCTCCGGAAAAAATTCATTGTTGTACATGCGGTTAAATCGGCGGGCAAAAGTACGCGTCATCTCCAGATGTTGCTCCTGGTCTTTGCCCACCGGCACTTTATGCGCTTTATGGATGATAATGTCGGCAGCCATCAGCGATGGGTAAGTAAGCAAACCGGCGTTGACGTTCTCGGGTTGCTTGCGGGCTTTTTCCTTAAAAGTCGTCACCCTTTCCAACTCACCCATATAGGCGTTCATGTTGAGCAGCAGATAAAGCTCTGCCGTTTCGGGCAGATCACTTTGAATGTATAATGTTGCCTTTTCGGGATCGATACCTGCAGCCAAATATTCCACCAGCACCTGCTTCACGTTGCCATGAAGATCGGACGGAGTGGGATGTGTGGTAAGAGAATGGTAATCGGCAATAAAGAAAAAGCAGCGATGGGTCTGCTGCATTTTTATAAAGTTGCTGAGGGCGCCGAAATAATTTCCCAAGTGCAGGTTTCCGGTAGGCCGGATGCCACTGACGACAATTTCCATGCTTATTTGGATTTTGTTTTTTGAATTTTGTGATTAAACGGCAACGCTCCAGTGGTTGGACGATAGACAATCACTACTTACATCTTGAGCTCGTCGTTTTTACTATTAAAAAAATGATACTCCAGAAAATGGTGCGAGACGCTTGGCTTGATTTTGATGCACTGCTTGTAACGCCACATCCATTTCAACCGCAACGACGGAAATCCGATGGTAAGCTGAGCATGCACAAATGGATGAACCGTGATGCTAAGGTTCTTCTCATTTTGTTCCTGCAGCAGATATTGCAAATTATTTTCGATCTCATCCACAATGAGGATGGCGGCTTTACTTTCGCCGGTGCCATTACAAACGGGGCACTTTTCGAGTATCTGGATATTCATTGCCGGACGCACCCGCTGTCGTGTTATTTGCACCAGCCCAAACTTGCTGGGGGGCAAAATAGAATGCTTGGCTTTGTCTTTGTCCATCTCCTCTTTGATGTGCTGGAAGAGTTGCCGCCGGTGTTTTGCTTCGGTCATATCGATGAAGTCGACCACGATGATGCCACCGATGTCGCGTAGGCGCAACTGACGGGCAATCTCGGTTGCGGCTTCCAGATTTACTTCCAGTGAATTGCTCTCCTGGTTTTTATCTTTGTTTACGCGGTGTCCCGAGTTGACGTCGACGGTGTGCATGGCCTCGGTTTGTTCGATGATCAGGTAAACACCGCTTTTGATGGTGACGATTTTCCCAAACGAATTTTTGACCTGCTTATCTACACCAAAATGTTCAAAGATAGGCTTGGCTCCGCTGTAATACTTAACGATACCGGCTTTTTCGGGCGCTATCTGTTTGATAAAAGCACGCACCTCGTCGGCCAGTGCCGCATCGTCGACGTGGATGTTGTTGAACGATTCGTTGAGGTGATCGCGCAGAATCGCGGAAGTGCGATCCAGCTCACTGACGATTTTGGTGGGTGGCTCAGCCTTGTTGAGTTTGTTGGCGATAATATCCCATTTGCTAAGCAAATCTTTAAGGTCGGCATCCAGATCGGCTACCAATTTATTTTCGGCAGCAGTGCGCACAATTACCCCAAAATTGTTGGGCTTGATACTTTTGATAAGCCTCTTCAGGCGCTTTCGCTCTTCAAGGCTGCGGATTTTCTGCGATATCGAAATTCGATCGGCCAACGGTACCAGCACCAGAAAGCGCCCGGCAAAACTTATCTCCGACGAAATACGCGGCCCTTTAGTGGAAATGGGTTCTTTGGCAATTTGCACCAGGATAGGCTGATTAACAGAGAATACATCTGAAATCTTTCCGGTTTTCTCGATATCAGGCTCCAGCCTGAACTCACTCAATGGCACGTTGGGGATCCTGCCCGCACTGGCCAGTTTCGTGTATTTTATTAATGAACGCACCTGCGGACCCAGGTCGAGGTAGTGTAAAAAGGCATCTTTCTCGTAGCCAACATTTACAAATGCGGCATTAAGACCGGGCATGAGTTTTTTAACCTTGCCCAGATACACATCCCCTACCGAATATTTTTTGTTGGATTTTTCCTTTGTAAGCTCTACAAGATATTTATCCTCGAGTAACGCAATATCAACTCCGGCAGAATTCGAATTGATGATTAAATCCCTGTCCACGCTTTGTGCAATTTGGTAATACGCATCAGAAGTCTTTTCGTTGGCAACTTGTCGGCTTTCTTTTTAAAAAAAAAATTATTACACCATGCCATCACACAATGACATCATGTAATAATTTTTACGACAAGTTAAAAATTATTTCTTTTTATTTTTATGTCTGTTTTTCCGTAGGCGTTTTTTGCGCTTGTGGGTCGACATTTTATGTCTTTTTCTTTTTTTTCCGCTTGGCATTTTGTGCGTCCTTTCTATTTTATGTTTACGTTCTCTTTAACTTCGTTTACAAATGATTTTGCAGGCTTGAAGGTGGGGATGTTGTGAGCAGGGATGATGATGGTGGTGTTTTTAGAGATGTTACGCCCTGTTTTTTCAGCTCTTCTTTTGATTGTAAAACTACCAAATCCTCTCAGGTAGACATTTTCACCACTGGTCATCGAATTCTTGATAGATTCCATAAAGGCTTCAATGGTGGTTTGAACAACTAGTTTTTCTATTCCTGTTTTATTTGCAATCTCTGCTACAATTTCGGCTTTTGTCATAATTCTACTTAATGTTTTGATTGTTAGATTTGTAAATAGGGGTGCAAATATATTATTTTTTTCTTTAAGCCATCATTTTGTGAAATTTTTAAAAAAATGATTATCAGCCAAATAGTCCCCGATTTTTTAATTTTGCCATCTCACAGCTCAATTCTATTCATATTAATAATCAAGCTGTTGAACAAAATAACAATTTACACATTTTTATCGTTCTGCCCACTACCAATAACCCATACAGAATGCCCGATATCCAACGATTGCTTACATGGTACCACCAGCACCGCCGCGATTTACCCTGGCGACAAACCAGCGATCCCTACAAAATTTGGCTCTCCGAAGTGATCCTGCAACAAACACGCGTCAGGCAAGGACTGCAATATTATCATGACTTTGTCGAGCAGTATCCTACAGTTCAGGCATTGGCTGCTGCCAGTATCGACGACGTTCTAAAGCTTTGGCAGGGGCTGGGTTACTACACACGTGCGCGCAACCTGCACGCTGCTGCACAAATTATCGTACAAAAACATAGCGGTATCCTCCCCGACAATCACCACGATCTGCTGCAGCTTCCCGGCATTGGACCCTACACCGCGGCAGCCATCGCTTCGATAGCTTTCGGCGAGCGTCAAGCGGCCATCGATGGAAACGTATTGCGCGTGGTAAGCCGCTGGTTTGCTGTGCACGAACCCATCGACAGCCCGGCAGGAATTAAAATAGTAAAGGAGCTGGTGAAGCAGCTCATGCCCATGGAAGCACCCGGCACCTTCAACGAGGCAATGATGGAATTTGGCGCATGCTATTGCATCCCGACCAATCCCGACTGCAGCCAGTGCATCTTTGCCCACCAGTGCGCAGCATATCAGCAAAAGCTTGTAAAAAAGCTGCCGGTAAAAAAGCCCAAAGTCAAAGTACGACACCGCACCTTTTATTATATGGTGGTGCTTCACAAAAACCAGGATGAGCCATCAGTGTTACTCACCAAACGTGCTGCCGGCGACATCTGGCAAGGACTTTACACCTTTCCGGTGATAGAAACACAAACGGAAATACCGCCGGAACAACTGCTTGCACTTCCTGAATGGCGGAGCATTTTACCCACCAACGACTTTGTTGTGACGCACACAAGCAAACTTTACACACATCAGCTAACGCACCAACGGCTCCACGCTCGATTTGTGATAGTAGAGGCGAATGGGGATTTCGGGTCGGAGCACGATACAAAATTCAGCTCTGTAAGGCTGGACCAACTGCACCAATTTGCAGTACCTCGTCTCATCGATCGCTTCCTGGTGGACTACTTCAAGGTATCTTGATGTTTTATTAGCAATTATGCATGATTAGTTGTAAATTTGCAATCTAAAATCCTTATTTTCAAACTTTAAATAATTGTAATTATGGCAGATAAAGTATTAGAAGTAGTAAAAGCCGGTGTAGTTTCTGGCGACGACGTACAGAAGATTTTCGAGATAGCCCGGCGCAAGCATTTTGCCCTCCCTGCTGTAAACGTGGTAGGGACCAACTCTGTGAATGCCGTGATGGAAGCAGCCGCTAAAGCCAAGTCGCCGGTAATTATTCAGTTTTCTAATGGTGGTGCCGTTTTTTATGCCGGCAAAAGCATCTCCAACGAAAACCAGCAGGCCGCCATCCTCGGAGCTGTGAGTGGTGCTATGCACGTACACAAGTTGGCCGCAATCTATGGGGTGCCAGTAATTCTGCACACCGACCATGCCGCCAAAAAACTGCTTCCCTGGATCGACGGACTGCTCGACGAAGGTGAAAAGTTTTACAAGCAGCACGGCAAACCGTTGTTCAGCTCCCACATGCTCGACCTGAGCGAAGAGTCGCTGGAAGATAATATCGCCATCAGCAAAAAATATCTTGAGCGCATGAAGAAAATGGACATGACCCTCGAAATAGAGCTGGGCATCACCGGCGGCGAAGAAGACGGCGTGGACAACACGAGCGTAGATAGTTCGCGACTCTACACCCAGCCCAAAGAGGTGGCCTACGCTTATGAGCAACTCAAACTGGTAAGCAACCGCTTTACCATTGCCGCTTCCTTTGGTAATGTGCACGGCGTGTACAAGCCCGGCAATATAAAACTAGAACCGATTATCCTGAAAAATTCGCAGAAATACATCCAGGAGAAACTCCACACCGAACCCAATCCTGTCAACTTTGTATTTCATGGCGGCAGCGGTTCATCGCAGGAGCATATCCGCGAAGCAATCGGTTATGGTGTTGTAAAAATGAACATCGACACCGACACCCAATGGGCTACCTGGGAAGGTGTGATGAATTATTACAAGAAAAAGGAACATTTCCTGCAGGGGCAAATCGGAAACCCCGAAGGCGAAGATAAACCCAACAAGAAATATTACGACCCACGCAAGTGGCTGCGCGAAGGCGAGCAAAGCATGATCAACCGTCTTGAGATTGCCTTTGACGATCTCAACAGCAAAAACTCGCTGTAGCATTTTCATTAAACTCTAAATTAAAAAAACCCGCATCAACGAATGATGCGGGTTTTTTTGTAGGACTGAATTGTGGGGTTAGTTGCTCCACTTTTTTGATACTCGTAATTTCTATTCTGCTACTGCCATAATGCCGCGTATCGGGATTTTGTCGAGCATGGCGGTTACCTGGTTTTCATCTTCGATGCCGGTAACTGTGAATGTGAACAAGGTATTTCCAAAAACCAGTTGCACATCGTAGCTTACCAATTGCTCTTGCTCTGCCGGCGTTTTTGTGAGCAGGGCTTTTTGGCCATCAATCTTGATACGTTTTTGGTTGGGGTCGGAATTCAGAAAAGCGGGCATGTTCAGCAGTATGTTGATGGCGGACAGAAATGGCGAATCACTCACGATCTCTACTTCGGCGTGATTTACTTCGGCTTTGTAGTGGCGGCTTACAAATAATCCGGCGAAAGCTGTATTCATTCCGGTAACGTTGTCGCTTTCAGCAATAGCGGCCATGTCGCCCAGTTGCTGCGGCATCATCTCCAGGATGTCGCGCCCGATGGCCTGGTTGATTCCGTTGAGCGCTTGTTGCAATGCAAAGCGGGCATCTTCCAGATTTCCGCTTTTGTAGGCGCCGGCAGCCTCATCGAGCAGTGCCGGAACCTCCTGGCTTCGCGCTTGCAGCGCTACCATTAATACAATCGAAAGTATGAGGGTTATTTTTTTCATTGTTCACCTAGCTCCTTTTTAATGTTTCCAATATTAATCTCTTTGGATGAATTCATCATCTCGTTTTCGTCGGCGTAATTGATGCCTTCGGTTATCAGTATCGACGATTGTCCGAAAGGAACGCTGAGTTTGTACCCCGAATACTCGTCGTATTCGAGCACGGCGCGTTTTCCGTCGAAGGTGACGATCTTGCGGTTGTCGTCGTCTGAAGTTTGATACATCCCACCGGCCGAGGAAAGGTATATTCCGGCGGCAGAAAGAAGAGCTCCATCATTGCCCACGGTAACTTTAAACTGCTTGTCGTCCTGGCGGTAGGTGCGCTCGATGAAAAGCCCTACAAATCCTATCCCGGTGCTGGCCACATTATCTTCCTCTTTTACGGCGGGCAACCCGTTGATAGTTTCGGGAAATCCTTCCAGGATTTTTTCACCAATCTCCATCTCTATGCCGAGGATGGCCTGGCGCAATCCAAACCGGGCATCGCTGTATTTCTTATTTCCAAAAGCAGCATCAGCCTGATCGATGCTGGCCAGCACATCGGGTGCTTCGGTGGTGAGCCCCGCGCCTTTGGTGTTGGAGGGCCGGTTGGCATCGTTGCTGCCACCATAGCTACCTTGTTGTTGCTCAGTACCAAAAACCTCCTCCACGGCTTTGTTTTCAGCCTTTTCTTTAAGCTTTCTGATTAAACTGCCCTGCCCGAACGCGGGCTGCCAGGCAAAACATCCTGCCAGAAGCAACAGGAATACGTATTTACTTAATGATTTCATAACTTAGAATTTTTTAATTACTTCGCGAAAATAGAATTTCTCATTTAAAAACAAATACTTAAAATTATTTTTCGTTGTCAAGATGCCTGTTTTTGCCGCTGCCTGATTGTGTTTTACAAATATCTTTTAAGATTTTGACCCGGGGGCATTAGAAATTTTCTGATGACCTGCAAAAATAAACTTTAGTACATTTGTTAAAATTTTTAAATACTCATCTATAACTACATTTTATAATGAAAAATGTTCTACTGACAATGCTTTTTTTATGCAGCATTTTGGCTGGCTTTGGCCAACCGGCTACTTTTGACCTGCGTAATGTGAATGGCGTAAACTACGTAACCAGTGTAAAAAATCAGCAAGGTGGCACCTGCTGGACACATGGTGCCTATTCGGCTATGGAAGGCAACCTGATGATGACCGGGGTCTGGACGGCTGCCGGCGAAACCGGCGAACCCGACCTGGCCGAGTACCACCTCGATTGGTGGAACGGTTTTAACCAGCACAACAACGACGATATGAATCCTCCTTCGGGCAGCGGCCTGGAAGTGCATAATGGCGGCGACTACCGCGTTACCAGCGCTTACCTCTCACGCAACGAAGGTGCAGTGCGCGATATCGACGCGCCATCCTTCAATACACCGCCTGCTCGCACCAGCGACACCTATCATTACTACTATCCGCGACATATCGAGTGGTACACCATGGACCAAAATCTGAATGGCATCAATCTGATAAAAAATAAAATAATGGAATATGGCGTGCTGGGCACCTGCATGTGCTACAGCGGTAGCTATATGAGTAATTACGTTCATTATCAGCCGCCCACCAGCAACGAAGACCCAAACCATGCTGTGGCTATTGTAGGCTGGGACGACACCAAAGTGACGCAGGCTCCGCAGCCGGGCGCCTGGATTGTAAAAAACTCCTGGGGCGGCTCTTGGGGACTCAGTGGCTACTTCTGGATTTCGTATTACGACAAACATGCTTGCCGCGAACCCCAGATGGGAGCTATCTCTTTTCAGGAAGTAGAACCATTGCAATATGAGCACACCTATTATCACGACTACCACGGCTGGCGCGACGAGCTGGAATCAGCAACCGAAGCTTTCAATGCTTTTACGGCTGATGGCGCTCAGATTCTTAAAGCGGTTAGCTTTTTCACCGCTGCGCACGATGTGGATTATGTTGTAAAAATCTACGGCACTTTTACAGGTGGTAATTTAACAAATCTCCTCTCGACACAAACCGGGCATTTCGACTATTCCGGCTTTCACACCGTCGATCTTTCTCAGGCTGTTAACCTCACCGCAGGGCAGAACTTCTATGTTTATCTGAGCCTCTCGGACGGCGGACATCCATACGACCGGACAAGCGACGTACCCGTGCTGCTTGGCGCAAGCTACCGAACCATTGTAGAATCGGCCGCCGCACCCGGACAGAGCTTTTATAACGATGGAAAATCGTGGAATGATTTTTATGATTACAACGATCCTTCCGGCTTTCAGCACACCGGCAACTTCTGCATCAAAGCACTGACGGTAGACGGACAGATGACCCTACCCTCTTCCTTCGACCTTCGCAACGTGAACGGCGTAAGCTACGTCACCAGCGTTAAAAATCAGCAGGGCGGCACCTGCTGGACGCACGGCTCGTCGGGCGCGATGGAAGGCAACCTGCTGATGACCGGCAACTGGGCAGATGCCGGCGAAACCGGAGAGCCAGCTTTGGCCGCCTACCACCTCGACTGGTGGAATGGTTTCAATGACCATTACAACGAAGACCTTGATCCTCCCTCCGGCAGTGGCCTGGAAGTGCATCAGGGTGGCGACTATCGCGTTACTACCGCTTACCTCTCACGTGGCGAAGGTTCTACCCGTGCAATCGACGGCAACACCTTCTCCTCACCGCCAGAGCGCAACCTCGATACTTATCACAAATATTACCCGCGCGATGTGGAGTGGTATGTGGCCGGACCCAACCTGGAAAACATCGATCTGCTCAAAACTAAGATCATGGAAAATGGCGTAATGGCTACCTGCATGTGCTACGACGGCGCATTTATTTCGGGTACGATTCATTACCAGCCGCCAACAAGCAATGTGCTGCCCAATCACTCAGTCGCCATTGTAGGATGGGACGACGACAAGGTTACACAGGCGCCGCTGCCGGGTGCGTGGATTGTAAAGAATTCATGGGGAGCCAGCTGGGGACAGAGCGGTTATTTCTGGATTTCGTATTACGACAAATGGGCCGGCCAGGAACCGCAGATGGGCGCCATATCGTTTATTGATGTGGAGCCGATGGAATATACCCAAATCTATTACCACGACTACCATGGCTGGCGCGACGAACTGGAATCAGCAACCGAAGCTTTCAATGCTTTTACTGCTGTTTCGGGCGACGTGATTTCGGCAGTCAACTTTTTCACAGCAGCTGATAACGTAAACTATACCGTTAAAATCTATAGCGACTTTAACAATGGTGAGCTACAAAATCTGCTCTCATCGAAATCGGGCTTCTATGCCCACACCGGCTTGCACACTGTCAATCTTGATACACCGGTGGAAGTGAGTCAGGGAGATAATTTTTACGTTTATGTAAGTTTGTCTGACGGAGGCCACCCGTACGATCGCACCAGCGACGTACCCGTGCTGTTGGGTGCCAGCTATCGTACCATTGTCGAATCCACCGCTGCCGAAGGTGAGAGTTATTACAAATCAGGCAGCACCTGGCTCGACTTTTATAATTATAACGATCCTTCCGGATTCCAGCATTCAGGTAACTTCTGTATAAAAGCGCTGGCAAAAACTTCTTATGCCATCAACATGGGCAGCATCGAAATTTCAGATCCTGAAGGAAACGGAAACGGCCGCCTTGATCCGGGCGAGACTGTGGACGTGAAAATTACCATCAAAAACGGAGGATTGTACGACCTTACACAGCTTACAGCGCAATACACCACCAACGATCCTTTCGTAACCATCAACAACGGCACCGCCACATTACAAACTGTAGAACCCGGTGAAGCAAAGGTGGTGGTTTTCAATATCACCGCCAGCGCAGCTACACCCACGAGCCACAATATTGCGGGCGAGCTAAACATAAACTGCACCAGCAATAACAACACGCAACAATATGCTTTTGATGTGGATATCCTGGCTGGAGCCGATGTGGAAGACTTCGAGACAGGCGATTTTTCGCAACACGATTGGGAGCTTTCCGGCAATGCCAACTGGACGGTTGTCAGCAGCCAATCTTATGAGGGAACCTATTCTGCACGTTCGGGTAATATTGGCAATCAGCAGCAGAGTGTGCTTAGCATTACCATGGACGTTACCGCTGATGGAGCCATCTCCTTCTACCGCAAGGTGTCGAGCGAAAATAACTACGACTGGCTGAGATTTTTTATCGATAACAACAAAGTTGGCGAATGGTCGGGCGAAAATGCCTGGGCTTTGGAAACTCACAATGTAAGTGCAGGCGAGCATACTTTTAAATGGCTTTACGTAAAAGATCAATCGGTGGGTTCGGGCAGCGACTGTGGCTGGATTGACTACATCGTCTTCCCGCCGGTAGAGCAAATGCCTCCCGTATCGCAACAGGCCATTAATCTGCCACAAGGCTGGAGCGGCATTTCGAGCTATCTGATGCCGGTAGATGCCAACGTCACAAATATCTTTGAAAGTCTGGGCGACGATCTAATCATCCTTCAGGATATGCAACATGCCTGGTGGCCAGCCGCCGGCGTGAACACCATAGGCCTGTGGAACTCGCAGCAGGGTTACAAGATAAAACTTGCACAACAGGCAGCCTTTAGTTTCTCAGGTTATGATGCGTTAAGTCATAACTTGCTATTGCACCAGGGCTGGAACCTGATGCCGGTGATTAGCAACAGCGACGTGCCATGTAGCGATTTATTTGGCGGCATGGGAAGCGATCTTGTGGTAGTAAAAGAAGTAGCCGGCACAAATTTGTATTGGCCTTCGTTCCAAATCAACACGCTCGATCATCTTACACCCGGCAAATCTTATCTGGTGAAAACCACTGCCGAAAACACCATTACTTTCCCGGCCAATAAGCGCACGCCGATGGTAAGTGAAGGTCCCGCCGAAACCCGAAGCGTTACACCCACCGGAAACTCACATTTGGTGGTAATAACCGCGCAAGCTCTGGGCAATTGTAACGTAACTATCTACCCCGGCGATAAATTTGTGGCGATGGATGATCAGTGGCATGTACTTGGCGAGGTAACCATTTCCGATCCAGCAAAGGATCATGTATTGGTAATATTTGGAAATGACAGCACAAATACAAATTCAAATGGCTACTTGAATGGGGAACTCATTAAAATTTACCTGGATGAATGGCCGATGTCGATGCCTGCATCGATCGATTATGATAGTGAATTCCCGAACACAGGAAATTATGCCGATGAAGGACTTTCTAAGATCAATTGGATGGTACTTTACACCGACATTACTGAGCAGCAGCAGGCTGCCGTGCAGTTGTGGCCCAACCCGGCACATGGTCAGGTTTCGATAGCCGGGCTGCCACAAGGAAAAGCCACGCTCGAAATTCTCGATCTGAAAGGCGTGCAGGTGGTGCAAACCAGCATCGATGGCAACCAAAGCATAGATGTTTCCCAGCTTCCGGCAGGCGTTTACGTAGCGCGCATCCGCACCAACGACTTCACCGTTCAGCGCAAGCTGATCATTCAATAATTTGATTTTAATATTTATAAAAATAAAAACCTCCGCTGTTTCAAAATGGCGGGGGTTTTTTTGTTGCTCTTGAATCGGGATGAGTCTCAAATATTCGCAGAAAGAATTTGGACAAAATCATCAAAAATGTGTGAAAATACATTTTTAGTTTTTTTCTTTCGGGAATTTATCTCTTTTCTTTATGGATTAAAC
>DASRND010000010.1 GCA_035647615.1 Bacteroidales bacterium
ATATCAGGAGGTAAAATAATTTGAATTTCTTTTAAATTCTCAGATTTTATAAAATCTTTTAATCCTTCTATAAAGTTTTCTATTTCTCCTATGTATTGGTTGTCTTTTCGGAAATGAAACCCTCCAAAAGGTGCCGAAAACGGTGAGAACAAAACATCACCCTTTTGTCCTGTAATTAACCCAAGCCGGGCCTTTTCATCACCATCTACTAATCTTCGCACGCTACTAACTTTATAGCTATTAAGTGCAATAAAATCTTTCGAAATGAACGGGTGCGGATCAACAGGGAACAAATTATGATATTTTGATTCACTTACTTCTATCAACATTTAACTAGAAATAGTAATGGATAACTCTAAGGATTGTAATAAGTAGTTATTAATTCTAAAGTTTTGATTTGTATTGAAGAAAATCTTCGTAATTCCTAATGTAGTCACTCTCATCAAATTTATCTGATGCAGCAACCAGGCAAATAGCTCCGGATGAAAATTCAAACAGTTCGCGCCAAATACCTGGCATCAGCAGCATCCCATAGTCCGGCCGGTTGAGTGTAACTACCTTTTTGTTCACACCATCATCCAACAAAACACTAAAAGAACCACTTACAGCCACAATTAACTGATGCAAGGTTTTATGCGCATGCCCGCCCCTACCGGAACCTCCCGGAAGATCATAGAGATAATAGACCCTTTGAATGTTGAAGGGAAGGTGTATCTCATTTTCGATAATGGTGATGTTTCCATCTTCCTTATCAATTTTAGGTAAAGGGATAACACTGCAATTATAAACATTAGCAACCGGCATGTTCTCTGTGTTTTAGATATTCCTGATGGTCAAGTATATAGTCGTCTGCACATGATTTTGCAGAACTAAGAATCAGAACAAGCGAATTTGTAGAGAAATTTTCCATGTATCTCCATGTGCAGCTACCAAGATGCAAGCCGTAATAAGAACGGTTTAAATGAAACTTTTGAGATACAGAACCATCATCAACCACTACATCCACACTTCCCGAAAGGGCAACAATAAACTCCTGATGATTTTTATGAGCAAGACCTTCTCTTTTCTTTCCACCTGGCACATCGTAAATCCAATACATCCGCTCGATCTTAAAAGGGATTTGATCAAAGTCTTGAATAAAAGAAAGGTTTCCGCGAGGGCCTCCGATTTTTGGCAGATTGATTATTTGTGCGTTCATGAGTATAGTGGCTTAGGGATGAAGTTGTTGGGGTGTTGGGCTGTGAAGTGCTTTTTGGCATTGTTGAAGGGAGCTATGGGTGTTAGTTTGCGGCAGTATACGTCATCGCTGGCGCTCCTCGCAGAGGCCTGCTACTAAGGAGCAGAACAGTGAATATTAAGTTGCACAGCGTTTCACGAAGTTTGAAATGGAGTATCATAGAGTTTTAAAAAGAAATTGTAAGTTTTACACCGTGAGACATTGTGCTTTAACTCTGTGCGACGCTGTGGAACCTATTCACTCCAGACGGTTCGTTTGATGTAGTCGGTGTAGCTGAGTTTTTTAAGACAAAAGATAAAAGTGTAAAGATAAATGTTGGCCAATGATATGATTAGTCTATAGAAGCTAAGAATGGACTAAACACTACCGATTTGAGATCATTTTTTCTTTTGTCTTTTTACTTTTATCTTATCCGTTCTTACTCACTCCACACAGTTCGTTTGATGTAGTCGGTGTAGCTTAAGATAATCCTCACCACTTTATCCGCAACATTTGGCATGCTGTAGTCAGCTACCTGGCGGAAGCTGCGTTCGTTACCGATTTTTTGGTACTGCAACTGCACAAGTCCTTGCAGAATGCGCTCCGGGTTCAGGCCAACCATCATCACCGATGCTTCTTCCATGGCTTCGGGGCGTTCGTGAGCTTCGCGGATGTTGAGGGCACGGAAGTTCATGGTGGAGGATTCTTCAGAGATGGTGCCCGAGTCGGATAAAACAGCAAATGCATTTTTCTGCAAATGGTTGTAGTCGTGGAAACCGAGGGGTTTCATCCATTGGATGAGCGGGTTAATATGGAACGCGGATGACGCAGATTGGACAGATTCTCGTGGATTTATCTGGTCAAGTTTTTTACGGGTACGGGGGTGTGTGGATACGATGATGGGGTAGTTGTATTTTTCAGCAATGAGGTTGAGTGCTTCGATGAGTCCCCTAAAGTTTTTCTCGCTGGTGATGTTTTCCTCCCGATGGGCTGAGACCACAAAGTATTTTTCTTTTTTAAGCTGTAAACGCTGTAATATATCTGAAGCATCAATTTTATCCATGTAGGCATTCAGCACTTCAAACATGGGGCTGCCGGTTTTGATGATACGGTCGGCGGGGAGTCCTTCGCGCAGCAGGTATTCCCTGGCTATTGAGCTGTAGGTTAGGTTGACATCTGAAACATGATCGACAATTTTCCTGTTCGTTTCCTCAGGCACACGTTGATCGAAACAACGGTTTCCGGCTTCCATGTGGAAGATAGGAATCTTTCTTTTTTTAGCAGCAATGGCACACAAACAGGAGTTGGTGTCGCCCAACACTAAAAACGCATCGGGCTTTACAGATTCTAAAACAGGGTCAATATTGATGAGTATCTGTCCGGCAGTAGTTGTTGCATTGCTCCCGGCAGCATTCAAAAAATAATCCGGCTTGCGCAATCCCAGGTCTTCAAAAAAGACTTCGTTTAGTTCATAGTCGTAGTTTTGTCCCGTGTGGACTAAAACGTGATCAATGGCGGCGGATCCATCCAGCTTTTGTAAAACGCGGGAGAGGCGAATTATTTCGGGTCTTGTACCTACTACTGTAAGGACTTTTAGTTTTTTCATGTCATTTGATTAATGGAACGCTGATGATAGTTAATGGAACACTGATGACGCTGATTTAGCTGATTTTCACGGATTTAATCTGTGGTCATCTGTTTGATCCGTGTTATCCGTGTTCTATTCACACTTTTTCAAAATAAGTATCCGAATCGTCAGCATCATAATGTTCGTTTATCCAGAAGATGGTGTAAAGCTCTTCATCGCCGGTATTGGTGATGTTGTGGGTGTACCAGATGGGCATAACAATAAATGAGGGCTAATTGATGTCTTATTTTCTTAGTTCATTAAGAAACTGCTCACGGGTCATACTTAAATGTCTGAGGACTTGCTTGATGATAAATTCAGGCACTGGATTAACATGGGTTTGAATAGTGATTGGTCTGTTGAGATCGGAGCGCGACCATTTTTCATGACCTCCTCTGCCTTTAGTTGTTTTAATAACTTTGAGGCCTTGTAAAGATAGGAAACTCCTGAAATCATTTAAAGAAATATTAGAGAGTTTCCTTGAGGTCATACATCCTTCTTATACCATTACAGGTAGTTCAACTTCCTGATGAAAGGTTTGAACAGCGTGTTTATCAAAAATCTCTGAAACATATTTGTTTTTCCCAATAACCGAGGTAATGCTTGGTGCTATTAGTCTGGCTGGTTTTTTAGCTGTTCCTTTTGATTTCCAACCTAGATCTGCAAGTACTTTGGATATGGTTTTTTTGTTGAGTGTATAGTCTATGAAATCATCGAGTACGATAGTAAATGATTTTTTTGCATCTTTGAGTGTGTAGCCATAACCTGTAAGATCGAGATGTGGCGAAAAAACAAAATGCACCTTGTTTTCGTCCTGAAAGTGGATCAGGAATAAATTTACCTTCACCTTAGCTTTTGGGTTATTAATGTCTGCTGTGTATAAATAGTTGCTCATTTTAAAAAAATCAGTGTACAAAGTTAATGATAAAAAATGAAGATGATAGTTAATGGAACACTGATGACGCTGATTTGGCTGATTTTCACGGATTTAATCTGTGGTCATCTGTTTGATCCGTGTTATCCGTGTTCTATTCACACTTTTTCAAAATAAGTATCCGAATCGTCAGCATCATAATGTTCATTAATCCAAAAAATGGTGTAGAGTTCTTCGTTGCCTATGTTTGTAATATTATGCGTGTACCAGATGGGCATATCCACAAAGGATGGCTTATCTCCATCCAGTTCAAAAGATAAAACCTCATCTGTTCCTATTCTTCTCAACTCAATTTTTGCATTTCCCTTAATCACAGCAAATCGCTCAGCCTTGCGGGTATGAAAATGATTACCTCGGGTGATTCCTGGCAGTGTTGTGGAAAAACTTATCTGCCCACCACTGTTCAACTTCACGGTTTCAACAAAACTACCACGATCATCTGTATTTAGTTTTAGATGGTAAGGAAAAAATGATTCGTGATCGATGTAGCAGAGGAAGGTATTCCAAAGATTTCTATCAAAGGGAGTATCCAAATTTGGAATCATCCCTTTTGTGAAATAATCGTCTTTAAATGTTGTGAGCGTAGCAAGCAATGCTGATACTTTTATGGTGGCTGTGTGAGGAATTTTTATGGTTTCACAGAGTTTCGCAGAGTTTTGCACAGTGTTACGCTGTGTTTTACTCTGCGCGACACTGTGTAACTTTATATTATTAATAAAGTGAACGACCAGCTCTGAAACATATATTAGCTTGATTTCTCCATCCACATCAATTTTTGGTGTTTCATTATGCGTAAGCTGATGGCAAAATGTAGCAACCACTGAATTGTAATAAGGATTTCCAAAGGGGCCAAAGACATTGGGGATTACAAATCCGGTGAACTGCGCGTTGTTTTTGTCGGCCCATTGCTCAAATAATTGTCGGCCTTCCTTTTTTGACTTCCCATAAAGATTATCGCGCTCTTCCTGTGTTGATGAGGAGAAAAGTATGTGAGGCGTCGACTGGGTTGATTCACAGGCAGCGATGAGTTGTTTTACCAAACCAATGTTCGTTTCATAAATCACCTGAGGATCGTTGTGGCGGTTCATGGCTGCCAGATGGACGATGGCGTCGCATTGACTTACAAATTTCTCCAACCTTGTAACATCCTTAAAAAAATCATCTTCAAAAGGGATGCGCTCGAATTTTTCGGGAGAAAGTCCGAGGGTGTTGTACAGATGCGTGCCAACGAAGCCGGCCTGGCCGGTTATTCCAACTTTGATCATATTAATAAAACATTAATGAATAGAACGCAGATGACACAGAAAACGCAGACACACACAGATTTTTTCTCAAAGGCTGTTCAATTATTATTTTAATAATAGAACGCTGAGGACGCTGATAGCGCAGGCAATCACTGATTTATTACGATTTGGATATTAATAGAATAAAGACACACACAGATAATCAATGATTATTTGTCAATTTCTACTTAATGATTTGAAAATATTTTTCTACTTATCTGAGGCTTTTTACCAAAATTAAGAAGCAAACCCACTTCTATTTCAGTAGCTTTAAGATAATTGATAAGCTGGAACTCATGTTCCTCGCAAAGAGACTCGGCAGCTTTTAGCTCTACAATTACTTTATTTTCAACTACCAGATCGGCAAAGTACTCTCCAACGACGACGTTCTGATAAAGAACGGAAATAGGCTTTTGCCTCTCTACAGTCAATCCTTCTTTTTCCAATTCAATTTTCAAAGCGTTTTCATATACTTTTTCCAAAAAACCATAGCCAAGCTCGTTATAGACTTTATAAAAGCAGCCGATAATATGTGAAGTAAGATCTTTATGCAGGTAATATTGATCCATTTAATCAACATTAATTAAATAAAACATATCTGCGATTATCTGCTTAATCTGTGTCCTCAGTGTTCCATTTTCCAGTGGTCATCAAGGAAACGATAATCATCATTTTTAGAATCTTCCAAACTCATATCTGAAAAAACAATCATTGTTGAATCAGGTTCTAAGGCTTTGAATCCGTTGGTGTGTCCAGGCTCAATCATCAGGATTTCACTCTTTTGGTCTGATAAGATTTGGCTATTTACTTTAAGTTCTTTTGAAGGCTGCTCCCAATCATCAATTTTAATCCAATTGATTACGAAGCTACCTTTGACAACATAGAAGTACTTTGTCTCCTTTTGATGCCCCTGCCAGGCTCGAATTACAGAGGTATCGGGATGCGTGATTGTATAAAAGCGCTTGATGCCTTCAAAGTTGAAGTCGTTGACAAAGCGGATGGTGCCGCGTGCATCAGTATGTCGATTGCCTTTGATAATCATGTTAATGGAACACTAATGACACAGATTTAAATGATTCACACAGATTTTTATCTTTGTTTATCTGCTCAATCGGTGTTTTCTATGTTCTATTTGCCAGGGATCGCAGATGATACTGAATTATAGAATTAAAATAGATTTTATCTGCGAATATTTGCTCAATCTGTGTTATCCGTGTTCTATCAGTTATGGTTCGTAGATGTGTGTACTGTCTTCGTTGAGGATGTCTTTGCGGATTAAGGGAAGTTTCAGCAATAGCTCCTTCATTCCTACCACATCGAGCCGTTGCGTGTTGTGCGAAGTATAATCTTCTACTTCCGACACTTTGGATTCGCCTTCAGTAAAAAACTTGCCATAGTTGAGGTCGCGGTTGTCGGCAGGGATGCGGAAATAATTTCCCATATCATTGGCTTTTGCCATTTCTTCCCGGTTCACGAGGGTTTCAAATAACTTTTCTCCGTGGCGGGTGCCGATCACTTTGATTTCAGTTTTTGAGTTGTATAATGAAATCAGCGCCTTGGCCAACACTTCGATGGTTGCTGCCGGCGCCTTCTGCACAAATATGTCTCCGTTTTTGCCATGTTCAAAAGCATACACCACCAACGTAACTGCATCCTGCAAAGTCATCATGAACCTGGTCATATTGGGATCGGTGATGGTGATGGGTTTTCCCTGCTTTATCTGCTCTACAAACAAAGGGATCACCGATCCGCGGGAAGCCATTACGTTACCATAGCGGGTGCCACAAAAAGTTGTTCCGCTGCTATTCAGGTTGCGACTTTTGGCAACCATCACTTTCTCGCTCAACGCCTTCGACATTCCCATGGCGTTAATAGGATAGACCGCTTTATCAGTACTCAGAACTATCACATTTTTAACTTTGTTTTCGAGCGCGCTGTCGAGCACATTTTCGCAGCCCATCACATTGGTTCGCACAGCCTCCATGGGGAAAAACTCACACGAAGGAACCTGCTTTAACGCAGCAGCCTGAAAAACATAATCGACGCCACGCATGGCATTATCTATACTACGCTTATCACGGGTGTCGCCGATGTAATATTTAATCTTTTCGTTGCGGTATAGTTGTCGCATGTCGTCCTGCTTTTTCTCATCACGCGAAAATATCCGGATCTCTTTGATATTCGAATCGAGAAATCTATCCAGTACGGCATTACCAAAAGAGCCGGTGCCGCCGGTGATTAAAAGGGTTTTGTTGCTGAACATTTAATAAAGAGTTATTTGTTATCGGGTTGTGAAGTACTTTTTTTGGCATTGTTACAAGGGGCTATGTGTGTTAGTTTGAAGCAGTCTGCCGCGTCGCTGCGCTCCTCGCAGAGACTTGTTCCTAAGGAGCTGCATTTATTATTTCCATAAGAAGTATGGCCATTGCGAGGAGCGCAGCGACGAAGCAATCGAGCATGCAGCCTTAAATATTTATTTAAGAAAAACTCTAATGATTCACTCCAAATCTACCCTCCATCAGGCCGATTATCGACAAATCTTCGTCAAGGTCTGGCCAATGCAGTCCTGTTCCTTCACAAATTATTTCAACATTCCTAACCTTCTCTATTGAAGCAGTGCTTAATTTCTTATTTAATGCTATAGGAAACCGGATCTCTCTACCATCGCTCATCATCACGCAAATCTTAGCTTCCTCAAACCATACTTTTACAGCTTTGAAATGCAACTCAGCTACCATGTACTTCATGCCATTTGATTTTAATGATTTCTAAATGCTCATAAATTAACTCTTCAGCTGTGGTAATATCACCAACCTTCATGCCCTGAGCGAATTCCAATTCTACAGGTTCGATCCAAAACTTTGCAAAGCCACCAGCCTTACGTACATGAACATGCACTGGCTCTTGCCCTTCATTAGAGTAAAAGAAAAATACAAAGCCGAATTTTCTAAAAACTTCAGGCATAACAAAATATCAGGTTAACAGGTTGTCAGGTTATCTGGCTGTAAAGACATTTTTGGGCATTGTTACAAGAGTCTGTTGGTGTTAGTTTGAAGCAGTCTGCCGCGTCGCTGGCGCTCCGCTCAGAGACTTGCTACTGAGGAGCTGAATTTGGTATTTCTATGCAGAGTATGGCTATTGCGAGGAGCGCAGCGACGAAGCAATCTTCCCACAGCTTCGCCAGGTCAGTTACATTTTTGAGTTGTAACCTACTGGTTATGTGATTTTTATAAAACCACTTCCTGGCGCCTAAAGTGAGCCTTTTCTATGTATCATACTGCCACAACAAGAGGTACTCGGTGTCCTCTTTGTCGGTCAGAAATTCTCGTTCTTCGGTTTCGGTGTGCACCAAATAGTTGATAACACGATGGATGAGCCGTTCTGCTTTCCGCACCAACTCAGCCAGATATTTTTCATCGACGACATTGCCAACAAAAAGCAACTCTATGGCCTCCGCATCAATTCCGTTTGCATAATCACCCGTAACGTACACCCTGCGAATATCACCCAGACCATCTATTACCTTTTGGATGATCTGATCGAAACCCAGATGCTTGAGCAGAATGCTGTGGAGGTCGGAAAAAAGCGGGTGATCTGTGTTGGCCTGAAACACTTTCTTTATGCCATCCTTACTGGAAGTGAGCAAGCCAGCTTTCTCAAAACGGTTGAGCTCCAGCCGGATGGCATTGCTCGACTCACCAAATTCGGTGGCCAGCCCCCTCAGGTGCGCTTTTGCATTGGCATTCAGGAAAAACCTGGTGATCAGCTTAATGCGTGTACGTGATGTAATCAGTGCGTCTATCATGTGTTCCTTAAAACCGAGTAGCAAAACTACTCAACAATCTCTAACCACATAGAAAAAAGAACAGTTATTTTTTGTTAATAACCGCTGCTATCCTACAAAGCATTGGTATTCAATGTGAATAAATCCTCGTGACAAACCCCATTTATTTTAAAGGAAAGATTTTTTCCTGCCGAAGGTAAGTCATGATGCGTTCTACATTTTCATCATCTCGTGGGTCCATAACCAAATGAGCATTTTCAGGGACATTATAATTCGCATCAAGACCGGGCATATTTTCTATCTCCCCCCTGTCGGCTCTTTCCCAGAGTTTGGGTCGGTTTTCACGACCAAAATCCACGTCGGCATCCATGTACACCAGATGAAATCTTTCCTGACCAATTATCTTCGCCACCTGCCGGCGAATGTTGTCGTCGGGCGAGATAAACGAGCAGAGTGTGATGATTCCCTGATCGTTGAGCAAACGCGCCACGTGCGCCACGCGCCGCAGATGTTCGGCACGGTCGGAGGGTGAATAGTCGAGTTCGCGGGATAGTCCGGCGCGGATGGTGTTGCCTTCGAGCAGCACCACAATAGCTCCTTCGTCGAAAAGGCGGCGCTCAAGGGTATAGGCAAGCCGGTTTTTGCCGCTGCCATGCAATCCAGTAATCCATACTGTAGCACCTTTCTGATTGTAAAACCGGTCCCGCTCCTGCGAGGTGATGAGACATTCGCCATGCTCAATCTTCTCTATCTCCATGTCGGTGATGCGCAGCGAATTCTCGTCGGGCTTGCGCGCATCGATAATCATGCCCACGGCGCTGGTATTATTGGTAACAGGATCGATGAGCACAAATGAGCCTGTGCCATGATTCTTTTTGTAAGCGTCGAAGAACAAAGGCTTCGCGGTGGTGATGGCCACGCGTGCTATCTCATTCAGCGTAAGCTGTGTAGCCGGCGATTTTTCCAGCGTATTCACATCGGTTTTGTAACGCACTGCGTCAATGCGGACGCGGGTGGTGGTGGTGGTATGTTTGATATAATATTGTGTGGCGGTGTCGAGCGGCTTCTCATCCATCCATACCAGCATGGCTTCCTGGTGACGACCAATGAGTGGCAGATTGTCGGTATGCACAAGCATCTCGCCGCGTGAGATGTCTATTTCATCGGCGAGGGTCAGTGTAACCGACTGTGGTGGGAAAGCCATCTCCGGCTCACCGTCGTAGGTAACGATACGTTCCACCGTGCTGGTCTGCCGCGAGGGCAAGGCCATCACTGTGTCGCCTTTGCGCACGATACCGGAGGTAATACGTCCGGCAAATCCACGGAAAGTGAGCGTAGGGCGGTTTACGTATTGAACCGGCAACCTCAGGTCGCTGAAGTTGCGGTCGCTGCCAACATGTACCGTTTCAAGAAATTCGAGCAGACTTTTGCCATGATACCATGGCATCTTGTCGGTGATGTCCACCACGTTGTCGCCTTTAAGTGCCGATAGCGGGATAAAGTTTATATCGGGAATGTCGAGGCCGGTGATGAAGTTGCGGTAGTCGTTGCAGATGTTCTCAAACACCTCCTCGCTGTAGTCTGTCAGATCCATCTTATTAACCGCCAGCACCACGTGTTTTATCCCAAGAAGCGAGACGATAAAAGTATGCCGCCGCGTTTGCGTGATCACACCTTTGCGTGCATCTATCAGGATGATGGCCAGGTTGGCGGTAGAGGCACCTGTAACCATGTTGCGGGTGTACTGCTCGTGGCCGGGTGTGTCGGCGATAATAAACTTGCGCTTGTTGGTCGAGAAATAGCGATACGCCACGTCGATGGTAATGCCTTGTTCGCGTTCGGCTTTGAGACCGTCGAGCAACAGAGCGTAGTCGATGTCGTCGCCGGCATGGCCGATGCGTTTGCTGTCGCGCTCCAGGGCCTGTAGATGATCTTCATAAAGCCGCTTGCTGTCGAAGAGCAACCGACCAATTAAAGTGCTTTTACCGTCATCAACCGAACCTGCCGTAAGAATACGCAGTAGATCCTTGTTTTGATCCTGATCGAGAAAGGCTTTGATATCAAGAGAGTGAGTTTGCTTCATGTTTTGAGAGTTTGTATTTGAAGTTGCATGGCGCATGGCGCATGGCGCGTGTTACGTAGCACAGATTAGCTCATAGCTGAGCCATTTAAATGCTTTGCAAATTAGTATTTCTTATTTTCGATAAAAGATCAGTATGATTAAAAAACTAATAACTGTTAGCTTGCGACTCTTTGTATCATGCTCTATGCGCCAAGTGCCATGCTATCCAATCAAAAATTATTTATCAATTGTTTTGAGGAGGGTTTTTCTGAAATTGGAAATCATGCTGCTTAGATGATTCAATTTTTCGAAATGCTCCTCCTTAACTTCTTTGGGAATGTATCCTCTCATTAAAGTTATGGCGATAATATTGGCACATTCAAATGTTGATCGCCTTGCAATATTCAAAAAATTAGCAAAATCCTTATCAGAATAAGAGCCGGAACCTTCGGCAATGTTATTCGTAATACTCATGGCTGCCGCATTTAACTGCTCAGCAAATTTGTATTTCTTCTTTTCGGTTAAAAGATCGGCAAGGTCGAAAAGCTGATTTGAAATTTCGCTGGCAAATTTCCATATTTCCAGTTGTTCAAATCTAAATCTTATCATAGGGATATTTGTATTTTATACATTCTTTTATCTTTTGTAAAACCAATGACGCACCTGCCGTTCCTTGCTCTAATTGTATTGCTCTACACACCCTGGGTCTTGTTCCAAGCTCTCCGCGCCTTGCGCCCTGCTAAAAATATCCTTCCCTCTTCTTTTGCTCCATGCTGCCGTCCTGGTCGAAGTCGATGACGCGGGTGGTGCGTTCGCTTACGGTGGTGGTCATCATCTCTTCGACGATCTTTTCGATGGTGTCGGCTTCCGACTCGATGGCGCCGGTGAGCGGGTAGCATCCGAGGGTGCGAAAGCGTACCATCTTCATCTCTGCCTTAGCAGCAAGTTCGGGCGGCATGCGGTCGTCGTCCACGAGCACCCAGGCATCGTTGTATTTCACCACAGGCCGCTTTTTAGCATAGTAAAGGGGCACGATGGGAATTTTCTCCAGCCGGATGTATTGCCAGATGTCGAGTTCTGTCCAGTTGGAGAGCGGGAATACACGTATCGACTCGCCTTTGTGAATGCGGGTATTGTAGATATTCCAAAGCTCCGGTCGCTGGCTTTTGGGCTCCCACTGGTGATACTGATCGCGGAAGCTAAAGATACGTTCTTTGGCGCGCGACTTCTCCTCATCGCGACGGGCGCCACCAAATGCTGCATCGAAACCATATTTGGTAAGTCCTTCCAGCAGCGCCTCTGTCTTCATAATATCGGTGTGTACCTTGCTGCCATGAGTAAAAGGTCCTACCCCACTCTCGAAAGCGGCTTTGTTGTAATGCACGATCAGATCCCAGCCTTTCTCGAGCGTGTAGTTCTCGCGAAAGGTGATCATCTCCGAAAACTTCCATTTGGAATCGATGTGCATCAATGGGAAAGGCACCTTGCCGGGATAGAAAGCTTTCTCAGCCAGACGCACCATCACGGAGGAGTCCTTGCCAATAGAATAAAGCATTACCGGGTTTTGAAATTCGGCAGCCACCTCGCGGATGATGTGGATGGCTTCCGCTTCGAGTTCCTGCAGGTGTGTTAGTTTATATCCGTTCATGTTGATAAGTTATTTCAGGTAAGATGATGGTCATAATTTTGTCGATGCTTTGCGCAATGGTAAATTGACTGGTGTCGATGGCGAGGGCAGCTTGCTCTGGTGGCTCAAAAGGAGCATCCACACCGGTAAAGTTTTTGATAAGCCCTGCGCGGGCATCTTTGTAAAAGCCTTTGGGATCGCGCTTTTCGCAAATTTCGATGGGTGTACTTACGTAGATTTCTATAAAATCGGCCCTGCCGATGATCTGGCGTGCCATCCGGCGTATTGCCCGGGTAGGACTGATAAAGCTGTTGATGGTAATTACTCCGCTACGAACCAGGAGTTTAGAAACCTCGGCAATGCGGCGGATGTTTTCAGTGCGGTCCTGTATGGTAAAACACAGGTTGCTGTTGATGCCTTTGCGGATGATGTCGCCGTCGAGCACCTGCGTCAGGTGACCTTTCTCATAAAGCCGCTTCTCAAGAGCCAGGGCAAGCGTGGTTTTTCCGGCTCCCGGCAAACCCGTAAACCAGACAACCCTCGAATGCTGGTGCAACAACTGCTCCTTTTCGGCACGGGTGATCAAAATGTTCGTTGTTTGTTGTTCCCTTCGACTACGCTGGTTTCGACAAGCTCAACCACCACAGGACAGGTGTTGTTTGTTGTTCGTTGTTCGTTGTTCGTTGTTTGTCTTAATTTCATCAAAAGAACACCGCATACACGATCCCGACCGAAACCACCATATACAATAGCGTAAGCGGAAAGCCAATCCTGAAAAAGTCGTGGAACGTGTAGCCTCCGGGACCATACACCATCAGGTTGGTTTGATAACCGATAGGTGTGAGAAAACTGGCCGCTGCCGCGTAGGTCATTATGAGTACCAGCGGCATCGGGTTGACGTTCATCTTTATAGAAATGGTAAGCATGATTGGAAAAAGAATAGCAACTGCTGCCTTATTGTTAATATAGGCGCTAAGGACTGCCGAAATGATATAAATGCCAAAAAGTATGGTTAATGTCCCAAAAGGCATCAGGATATCGACCAGGAAATACCCAATATGGCTGGCCACACCCGACTTGAGCATAGCAATGCCCAGTGCCAGGGACATAGCGATGATGATGGCCAGGTTGAAATCGACCGTCTTTGGAAGATCCTTGGGGTTGATGAGTTTGATAAGTAGCACGATGGTGATGAGGATGGCAAGCGAAAGAAACAACGATACCAATTTGGTAGCTGAGAGAAAAACAGCAAGCATTAGTCCGCCAATGAGCAGCACCGATTCGTAAGGCTTGGTGCGGCGGTAATCTTTTACACGTGAAATGAGATAAAAATCCTGTGTGTTCATGCTGAGCTTATTAAAGTCGTTGCCTGCTATGAGTAGCAATACGTCGCCGGGGCGCAGTTTCACGTTTCCAAGCTTTCCGGCAATACGCTCGCCATTGCGATGCAGCGCCACGACGGCAGCATCGTATTTACTGCGAATCATGGCTTCTTTTACCGTGTTGCCGGCAAGGTTGGAGTTGTGTGATATCACCACCTCGATGGCCTCTGTATGATCTTTTCGGCGGTACATCCCAAGCTCTGAAAGCTCAAGGCCTGAGCGCGTTTTTACCAGTTCCGCAATGGTGTTGGTATCGCCGGCAAAAACCAGCACGTCGTCCTTTTGCAATATCTCGTTGGGATTGACAGGGCGCAGCCGCGTGTCACCACGGATTATCTCGGCCAGAAACAGCCCATTAAGACTTCGCAGCTCTGCTTGTTTTACACTTTTCCCGGGAAGCGACGATTCGCTGCGGATGCGTGTCTCCACCAGATAACGACGCGTGTTTTCCACAAAGTCGTCCATCACATCGCGCCGCGAAGGCAAAAGCTTGTTGCTGAAAAATATCAAAAACAGCGAGCCTAGGACGATCATCGGTAAACCCGCCCAGGCAAAATCAAAAATATCAAATGTCGAAAAGCCGGGAATCACCGTTTGTGCCTGTATCAGTCCATTCACAATAAGGTTGGTGCTGGTGCCAATAAGCGTAGCTGTTCCTCCCAAAATGGCAGCGTACGAAAGCGGTATGAGCAACTTGGATGGGCTCACCTTGTTGCGCTGGCTCCATGTATTTACATAAGGCATCAGAATAGCTACCAGCGGAGTATTGTTTAAAAATGCCGAGAGGGTAGAGACACTCAGCACCATGCGCGTCAAAAAACTACGGTAGGTTTTGGCGCGCTTAAAGAAGTAATCAAAAAATCCTTCGAGCACACCGGTATTTCTTATCATCTCACCAATCATCAACAACATGAGAACGATCAAAATCTGCTCATTGGCAAACCCGCTTAATATTTCGGCGGGCGTGAGGATGCCAAACATACCAAGCACCAGAATACCGGCGATGAAAGTATAAGCAGGCCCTATCAATCCCGTGTACAACGACACGATGATGAAGATGATGACTGCCAGAACGATGATGCCTTCGAAGGTTAGCATTGATACTGTTGGTTGGGCGCAAGGCGCGGGGCGCAAGGCGCAGGGCGCAAGGTAGAGTGCATGGCTAAACGTGAAATGCCTATGATAAACGGCGTGGGATACAAGTAACTCATGGCTACTCGTTTAAATACTTTGCAAATTAGTACTTCTTCTTTTTCATTTAAAAGATCATCAAGATCAAAAAGCTGATTGCTAATTTCAATAGCGAATTCCCAAATTTCCAGTTGTTCAAACCTAAATTTTGTCATAGGGTTTTTAAACTAGTCAACCATGTTTTAATCTTTTGTTCTACGCGCCAATCTCTTTGCGCCAAGCTCTTTGCGCCATGCTCTTTGCTCTCCGCGCCATGCTCTTTGCTCTCCGCGCCTTGCGCCCTGCGCCCTGCCTATTGCTTTGTTCGCACCTGACCGCGGTCTAACTCGGCCACCACCGACACACCCATCTGCTCGATCTGTAGCACCAGCTTGGTTTTGCCCACCCGAAGCACCTTTCCGTAAACGCCTTCCAGCGGCCCGCCGGCAATCTCTACATCCTGTCCGGCCTCCACTTTTATGCGATAGCCCTGGGTTTTGTTGAGAAACTTTTCGATGGCATCAATCTCTTTCTGACGAACAACAGCCGGCTTGCCCAAAAAAAATAAAAACCGAACTACTCCCTGAACCTGCAACACATTATAACGCTCACGTTCTGTTACTTTCACAAATACATAGGAGTTGAACAAAGGCAGCTCCACCTTTTTGCGGCGGTCTTTCCATTGGCGCAGCGTGGTGTAAAGTGGAAGATAGCTATGAATACCACTTTCGCAAAGCCGCTCGTGTACCCGTTTTTCGGCGCGCGGCGCAGTGTATATCACGAGCCACTTAGCCACAGGTTTTTGAGCCGGTTTGGTAACTTTTACTACCCTGTATTCAATTCTTGGAACATCCATGCTGTTAGTAGCTTACCTGTCTGTCCATACTGATACAGCTTCGCCAGGTCAGTTACATTTTTGTCATGTAAAGAGTTGATAATCTGTTATATAAAAAAATCACTTTACAACCTAAAAAACGCTGCAAAGTGAGTAACAAAACTACTCAAAAAATTTAATCTGCAATTTTTCAAAGTGAGAAAGATCACTTGGTTGCATTGCGTATCTTATGTACTATGTTGATACTGTTGCGTGCAGCTTCCAATCCAAAGCCTTCGCCAGCCAGAATCTTTTCGTATGCCACCGTGTGCAAATCAGTAAAACCCTGGCTAAATTCGATCTCGTCCCCATCTACTGTTATGCTGCGATAGGTACGCTGGCCGCGTTGCAGTATTTCTGTGGGGATATCATTTACGTCCAGACTGAGCTGCCACTTCACGCGCGCCCGTTCCAGTTCCAAAAAACCACTCACCTTGTCAGGCTGAGAGTTGGTGACATGAACGTCGATAACTTCCCCAAAAATCCACGACAACATATCAAAAAAGTGCACACCAATGTTGGTAGCCACTCCACCCGACTTGGCAACATCGCCTTTCCATGAAATAAAATACCAGCGACCACGGCTGGTAAAATAGGTAAGATCGACGTTGTAAATCTTATCCTGCGAGCCTTCGTCCACTTTCTTTTTCAGCCCGACGATAGCCGGATGATGACGCAGCTGAAGGATGGTGTAAATCTTTTTTCCGGTCTCTTGCTCAATTTCCTGTAAAGCGTCCACATTCCATGGATTAAGCACGATAGGTTTTTCACAAATAGCATGTGCCTCATTGCGCAAAGCCAGACGGATGTGGGCATCGTGCAGGTAGTTGGGTGAGCAGATGCTTACATAGTCGATGTTTTTGCCTGTATTCTGGCGGCGCAGCTTGTCGAGGTGCCGGTCGAAGCGCTCGGGTTCGGTAAAAAAGTCGGAATCGGGGAAAAAGCTGTCCATCTTACCCATGCAATCAAAAGGGTCGAGGGCCGCCACAATGCGGTTTCCGGTGTCGGCGATTGCTTTCATGTGCCGCGGGGCAATGTATCCCGCTGAGCCTATCAACGCAAAGTTGAGTACTTTTTTTTCCATAGTTAAATAGCTTTTTTGTGATACTGATCGCTTGCTTTGGCAATCAGATCGATGATATGCATGGTTTTTAAATTCAGTTGATGTTGGTCGATGTAGCTCTGCAGATGCATCAGACACGAGGAGTCGGTGGAGATAATGTATTCGGCGCCGGTTTTGAGCGCATGCTCCACCTTTTGTTCGGCCATGGCTGTAGAGATGGCTTCGTGCCTGATGGCAAAGGAGCCACCGAAACCACAGCATTCATCCGTTTTTTCCATCTCGACAAGCCGCACGCCATCGATGCCCCGCAGAAGACGACGCGGTATTTCAGGGTCGAGATGATATTCGCGCAAAGCGGCGCATGAATCATGATAAGTGACCACGGCTTCGAATGTACCGGGGATTTTATCCACTTTTAATACATTAACGATGAAGTCGGTGATCTCGAAAATGTTGTTTTTTATCTTTTTGTATTCGAGGTGCCAGGGGGAGTTGTAAAAGAGTTTTTCGTAGTAGTTGCGGATAAATCCGATGCAGGAAGCGCTGGCGCCGACAATAGGCCGCTCGCCCTTGAAGTCGCTCAAAAACTTAATGCCCAGCCTCCTTGCCTCCTCGCGGTAGCCACCGTTGAAGGCCATCTGTCCGCAACAGGTTTGGTTGGGGTTGTAATGCACTTCAACATCCAGCTTTTCGAGCACCTGAACCATACTGAAAGCGGTAGATGGATATAGCTGATCGATGAAGCACGGAACAAAAATATCCACATCCATAGCAATCTTTTTTATGCTTTAAAGCGGGCAAAAGTACAGCTAATAGTGTAAATGCTTCTCTTTATTAAAAAACTTACTTTATGATGAAGTTGGAAGTAGTCGTTAAAGAATGTTAATTAACGAGATGGCTTGATGGTTCAAACCATAATTCTTGCTTGCTTTGTAGAAGGTTTTTTTTTACGGAAACGATGATTTGGTCAGGAATATTTTTATATTTGCCAATTGGATTTTTACTAATACATTGCGTATGATAAAGACTACACTACCTATCAATTTTCCTTTCGATTTTTGGCATCCATCGCCACAGCCTTCGGGTTAGCGGAGCATGCCCTTTTAGCTAACTTTACGTACTTCAAGATTTTTTTGAAAAATCAAGTTTTTATAATTATTAATTTAAACCTAACGTTTATGAAAAGAGTTACAAGTTTATTAATTGTTCTGCTCCTTTGGCTTAGCAGCGCTACGTATGCGCAGCCAGGCACTGTAGAGCTGGGCGCTGGCACGGCCTCTAACGGCACTACAGCCTCACCAACGCCCTATGGAACCTGGTACAAAAACCTGCGCCAGCAGTATCTTGTTCTGGCCAGCGAACTATCTTCGATCGGATTGGTGGCCGGCGACATTACAGCCATCGGCTTCAATGTGGCAAATGTAAACACTTGCTCGGCCATGCCCAACTACACCATGAAAGTTAAAGCCACCACAGCTTCTGTGCTGACTACTACTTTCGATAATGAAGGTTATACTGAGGTTTGGTTCGATCAAAACTTCCTGCCGGTTAACGGTTGGAACACGCACACCTTTGGATCTCCATTTACTTGGAATGGCACCTCTAATCTGCTCGTGGATGTATGTTTCGACATGATCCCGGGATCTTACTCGCAAAATGCTTCTGTATTTTACACGCCCACTGCTACTAATCTATCGCTTCACTACTATAGCGATACACAGATAGCTTGTGGTACAACCAACTTAGGCACAACGTCACTCAACCGCGCAAACATGCAGTTTACAGGCGTTGTTGCAGGTTGTTTACCTCCCACCGGCATCGTTGCCGGCGACATCACCAATAACTCGGCTCTCATCAGTTGGACAGCGGGTACAGCTTCTCAATGGGATGTATTGTATGGCATCGCCGGTTTCAATCCGCTCACCCAGGGAACTTTGGTAGAAGGGATTGCAAATCCTTCATACTCGGTAACCGGACTTTCCAGTTCAACATTCTATGATGTTTACGTTCGCACCGACTGCGGTGCTGAAGTAAGCTCATGGGGCGGCCCCGTTAATTTCGTAACCCTGTGTGGTGTTTACACGCTGCCATTTGCTGAAAACTTTGATGGAGCTACCTTCCCCTCATTATGCTGGGGTAGATTTTCAGGACTTCTTGAACCTACTTCAATACTTACAGCCACTACAGCAGGTTGGGTGAAAGACGAGTGGCTAAATGTGGCTGCCAATCCTGATAAAGCAGCAAGAGTTAACATTTATGGTACTACTCATAAATATTGGTTAGTTACACCCGAAATTGATTTGGGTGACGGCAGCACCGATTATCAAATGGAATTTGATGTAGCACTGATGGCTTATGGTAACAACAATCCCCCTGCTTTAACCGGCGTTGATGACAAATTTGCTGTGGTAATTTCCCTTGATGGCGGCGTAAGCTGGTCGTCGGCAAATACGGTTCGCCTGTGGGACAATGCTGGTTCTACCTATGTTTTCAACGAAATCAGCAATCTTGGCCAGTGTGTTATTATTTCGTTGGCAGATTATAGTGGCATTGTGAAGTTAGCCTTTTATTCTGAATCCACTATTAGCAATGCCGACAACGATTTGATGGTAAATAATTTGTTGATCCAGGTCCCTCCTGCTTGCCCAAAGCCATTATCACTGATTGCTCAAAATCCAACAATCAACAGTATTGACTTAAGCTGGACACCCGGCGGCGATGAAACCGCATGGGAAATTTCTTATGGCACCCCGGGCTTCGACCCCAATACAGGCACCATAGTTTCTGCTGCCACCAATCCTTTTACGCTTACTGGCTTATCATCAGCCACTTTCTATGAGGTGTATGTAAGAGCCGACTGTGGCACTGATGAAGTAAGCTCCTGGGCTGGCCCTGCTACTTTTGCAACCGCTTGTGTTGCTGTCAACGTTCCCATTCTTCAAAATTTTGATGCCCTTACGCCACCAGCGCTACCCCTTTGCTGGAGTAAAATCGTAAGTAATACAACTAACACATTCGTGGCAGTTGAAACGCAAAGTTCTACAACCTCGCATTCATTGCCTAACGATGTAAAGATTTATAATTCAGGTGCAGATACTGCTAATCTTCTTCTGATTAGCCCTGAGATAATAGATCCATTGAATACTTTACGCATAAAGTTTTGGGCTAAAGGAGGCACCAATTATAGTCTTTTGCTCGGAACTATGAGCGACCCAATGGATGCAGCTACCTTTACTTTGCTCAACAATTTTACCGTTCCTGCAAATTATGCTGAATACCAATACGCCCTAACCGCATACACAGGCACTGACACCTACTTAGCCTTCAAGCATGGACAAGGAGGCACCTACCATACAATTTATTTGGATGATGTAACAATTGAGCTTCTTCCCGATTGCATTGAACCTTTGGATGTATCAGTAAGCGATATTACCACCACTACTGCCACAATCGGCTGGACATCGCAAGGTGACGAAACTGCGTGGGATATTACCTATGGTGAGCCAGGCTTCCTTCCCGATAATGGCACCATAGTTCCCGCTGCCACCAATCCTTTTACAATCACAGGCTTAACAGCAAACACTTCTTATGAGGTTTATGTAAGAGCCGACTGTGGAACAGATGAAGTAAGTGATTGGGCAGGCCCTGGTGCTTTTACCACATTATGTGAACCAACAGATTTGCCTTACATTGAGGATTTTGAAAGCGCTATTGTACCCAATTTACCTCCTTGTACTTCAAGAGAAAAAATCGGACTTGGTAACGATTGGGCAACAGCCGCAGCTCCTGGCTACGGATTTACCAGTAAAACCTTGCGGTACAGCTATAACTCATCGTATGCTGCAGACGCCTGGTTTTATACGAATGGAATGAATCTCAGTGAAGGTGTTAATTACCTTTTATCATTCAGGTATGGGAATAACAATACAAGTTATGTTGAAAAGATGAAGGTTGCTTTGGGTACCGATCCAACACATACTGCAATGACCAATGTTATTCTTGATTTTCCATCCATAAATCAGGGTAGCCCCCAAATTGTGGACTATACTTTCACTGTGCCTGCAGCAGGCGTTTACTATTTGGGATTCAACTGCTATTCAGGTATAAACGAGTACTACCTTTACGTTGATGATATTGCAGTTGTAGAATTTGTTTCGGGCTCCCTTTCCGGCATAGTCACCGAAGCAACCCGCGGAGTTATCCAGGGAGCACTGGTAACAGCCGGCGTTAACGAGACCTACACCGATGCCTCAGGTTACTATCTTTTCGATGCGCTGCTTCCGGGTACTTACGATGTTACCTGCGAAGCCGATGGCTATTTCCCGATAACTGTTGAAGGTGTTGAGGTGATAGCTGACCTAACGACTACACAAGACTTTGAACTGGGCTATGCTACCATTTCGGTTGCTCCCGAAAGCCTGACGCAAACTTTGTTGCCAGGTGGAACTGCTACGCAAATGCTCACTATCTCTAATACAGGAGGCACCGAGCCGCTGACGTGGAGTGGTGCAATTGAACTTATGGCTTCGAAAGGACAAAAAGTATCTATTCCTGCTGCAAAACAGGTAACGGGTAGCGAAGTATCAAGGGGTAAAGCTCCTTCGACAAACGCTAGTCCCACAAAAGGTGCAGGCTTTGATGTTCTTAGAGGCTCAACAGGCTATGCATTTGATATGTATCCAGGGTCAGATTATGTTAATTTTGATACAGATACTCCAGGAGTGTATTCATTAACTGTCCCAACGACACGTTCAGTATATGCAGCAGACTTTGATGGAAACAATGTGTTCTATGCGATCGATGAGGACTTAGCACAGCTTTTCACTGTTGATGTTGCTACCGGCGTATTTACACTTGTAGGCAGCACTCTGGCTGTTACAGATTTGGCATTTGACTATACAACCAACACGATGTATGCAATAGATTATGTTGGAGCCAACACTCATCTTTTTGAACTTGACCTGATGACAGGTGCAACAACTTTTGTGGGTGATTGTGGTGCAGGGCTTATTATTTCATTAGCATGCGATGGTAATGGTGATTTGTACGGGTTTAACGTCTCTATTGATAATTTAGTTGCCATTAATAAAGTCAACGGAGCATCCACTGCGATTGGGCCGGTAGGCTTTGATGGTAACTATGCACAGAGCATGGCCTGGGATCCTGCATCAGGTAACATCTACATGGCTGCTTTTAACTATACAGCTGATCAGGGAGAATTGAGGATAGTCGATATCACCACCGGCGCAACCGCACTAATTGGAGCTTTCCCAGCCGGAGCTGAGATCTGTGGACTTGGCTTTATGGGCGCTATTGAGTCCTGGCTCTCCATTGATCCGATTTCTGGTATAATCGCCCCCGGCGCATCGCAGGACATCACTGTTACTTTTGATGCTACCGATCTTGTGGATAGCACCTATCTGGCTAACATCAAGATTAACCACAACGGTCAGGAACTCACCGACGGTACTTTGCTCGTTCCGGCAACTTTAATCGTGGCATCAACCCAACCACCCGATGCCCCGACTTTGGTATCCCCGGTAAACCAGGCAACCATGGTTCCGCTGCAACCCGAGTTTGAATGGATCAATGGTGCTGGAACCGCTCAGGTGCAGTTTGAAGTTCGCGTAGGCGCAGGACTATCACAATCTGTTTACAAATCGCCTTGGTTTGTTGGCTCATCGATCAACCTGTCAGACGAAGGCGTAATATTGCTACCCAAAAAAGCCTACAGTTGGACGGTGAAAGCCAAAAACGCTGCGGGGTCTGTAACCAGTGTCAAGTGGACTTTTACAACCATTGGCGCAGCTAAGGTTAGCGGGTTTGTTTCCGATGCTTACAGCTATTTACCACTCGAAGGAGCTACCATAACGTTTGAACCAGGCGGATACACTGCCACCACAGCGGCTAACGGCGGTTATTCCGTTGCACAGGTTATTCAAGGAACCTACACCGTAACGGCTATAAAGGATGGCTATAATTCAGAATCAATGGAATTGGTGGTACCCGCCTCCGGCGAGGTATTTGCCAGCTTTGCCTTGAACCTCTATCTTGCTCCTCCTACTAACTTGCAGGCTCAAATTGTAGATGTGAACAATGTGCATCTTTCGTGGATTTCACCCGATGCACCACCACCAACGTCATTTAGCGAAGGATTTGAAGATACTTACCCACCTATAGGATGGCTGAAAATAAACCCCGATGGTGGAACCGGTTGGGATCAGCTGGCTGTTGGAACTACACCGCTGCCCGGATGGACTGGAAACGAAGCCACCGCTGCCCCTAATGGTGGTACTCAAATGGTATATGCTACCTGGACTACAGGTGGCAGTGCACAAAACGACCAGTGGCTGGTTACCCCTCAAATCGTTACCGCTGCCGAAGATGTGCTGAATTTCTATATGCGTTATTGGTTTAGTAGTTATGTTGATGCCGTGGATATCCTGATTTCAACGACTACCCAAAATAATCCTGCTGCATTCACAACCACAGTAGCAAACCTGAACTTTGGATCAGCGAGCAGCACCGACTGGGAACTATACACCTATAACCTGTCTGACTTTGTTGCTCCAGGAACACCAATTTACATTGCTTTCCGTGAATACATATCGGATAACATGAATGATGGCTCCTTCATAGCACTTGATAATGTTTATGTTGGTCCGCCTACAGATTTGGTTTTTGCTCCTCCAATCGAAAAACCAGGCATACATTCCATCGCAACCCGCGATTTAAATTATGTTAAAGTTGCTAATCCAACCAGTCAAACTGCAAAATCGACATCAAGAGCTCTGATTGGTTTCAACGTTTACCGCAACGAAAATTTCCTGGTAAGCATCGCCGCTGATGTCACCGAAATTGATGATCTCAATCTTGCTGCCGGCACCTATGCTTACACCGTAAAAGCTGTCTATCCCCAGGGCGAATCAGAAGCCGTTGGACCAAAAACAGTGGCTATCCTGGCTCCGCCGGTATTGCTTTCGGCCGAAGCTGATTATTATGGTGTAGATTTGGTTTGGGAAGATGGAGTTAATTATCCGGCAAACCTTGATGCCAATGCTAACTATTCGGTATCAAATGTTAAGGATAACCAGGCTCTTACTGAAAAAGAGAATCAATTGCATGGTCCTACAACCATTGTCCCCGTTGCAAACGGAAGTCGTGAGGTAGGTGATGACTGTGATAATCCGATTATTATCACAACTTTGCCCTACACTGATGTCAATTACACTTGTGGAAGAGGAAATACTTACGAAAACACCTGCCTACAGCCTTATTATGATACCGGCGAGGATATTATTTATCAACTTACCCTTACTGCGGCAGCTACCATTGAGCTCGATCTCGCTACCGTAACAGGCTATACAGGCATGTTGATAACTACAGAAAACCCCATCGGTAATAATTGTATTGCCTTCGTTACAGGCTATAGCGGAAATAAAAACATGCTTGTTGAACTTGAAGCAGGTACTTATTTTATTATGATCGATACCTGGTCTGCTCCTGACTGCATTCCTGAATTTACGCTGACTGTTCAGGAGATCACACCCGAGCCAGGACAAACATGTAGTGCAGCAGTTACTGCCGTAGAAGGTCTTAACTCAGCTCCCATGCAACCTTACTGGTACGAGTTTACACCTACCGAAAGCAAAGCCGTTACCATCTCATCATGTATGGAAGGACAACTCATCGACACCAAAATCGAAGTGTACGATGCCTGTGGTGGTAACCTTGTTGCTGCCAATGATGACATGTATGCTGAATGCAGCTACTACAACTATGCTTCCGGCGTAAGCTTTAACGCTGCCGCTGGTGTGAGCTACAAAATTTTCTGGCTAAACCCATATTCATCCGCAGCTTTTGACTTCACCATTGAACTGGAGGACCTGTGCATTCTTGAGATGCCCGCCGGCGCTATTGCCGAAGGCGAACCCTGCATCGAAGACGGTGGCGAAGACGTTACCAACGGTGGGTGTAATATGGATGAGCCCATGTTTACAACCATCAACTGTGGTGATGTAATCTGGGGAACGGCAAGCACCTATACTGTCGAAGGTGGCAACAGCAGAGATACCGATTGGTATGAGCTGGTAATCACTGAACCAAAAACTGTGACCTTTAGCGTTACTGCCGAATTCCCTGTTGTTGCCGGCTTTGTCGAACAAATCGTTCCGGGAGTACCTGGCTGTGATAATACTACAGAAAACATCATCCCAGCTGCATTAGCTGATCCATGTGAGGAAGCCTCTGTTACTGCCACACTTATTCCCGGTACCTATTATTTATTTGTCGGTATGTCTGTATTCGAAGGACATCCTTGTGGTCTCAGCAACAACTATATCGCTGAGCTTACCTGTGAAGATGCATTTGTTCCTTACTTCAACGTGTATCGTAATGGTGTGGATATCGCTGATGTTTATGGCAATACCTACTACGACGACGTGAACATTACCAATGGTCAGCAATATTGCTACAAAGTTTCAGAAGTAGTGGCCGAAGGCTTCCAAACTGGAAAATCGAATGAGCTTTGTGCTACCATCCCGATGATGCCTGAAATCGCAGTTAATCCTGAATCACTCACCGAGACGCACATTGTGCCACCGGCAAAAACCACCACAAAAACAGTGACCCTTACCAACGATGGTCAAGGTACTTTGAATTGGTATCTGCCATTAGGTGCTGCTGGTGAATATTGTGCTGCCTCTGCAACCAATCAGGACGAGTATATTTCAAACGTACTTTGTGGGGACATCAACAACTCCAGCGGATGGCAAAGTGCCATTGGTGATTACACTGCTATGTCAACTAACATCGCGCCTGGTGCTTCTGAACCCATCGTCGTTACCAATGGCAATCCCTGGGCTGTTGACAAGGTAACCTGCTGGGTTGACTGGAACCTGGATTATGAATTTGGCGTAGGCACCAACGAAGAGTTCATCCTTACTACTGTGGATGTTGCTGAAACCTTTACCGGTGCTATTGCAGTGCCTGCAGGAACACCTGCCGGTGATTACCGCATGCGTGTACGTATGAACTATTCATCTAATCCGCCTCCTTGTGGAGTAACAAGTTATGGTGAAGTTGAAGAGTATACTATATCTGTAGGACAACCCTGGCTATCCGTTGATATCCTTGAAGGAACACTGGCTCCCGGCGCATCCATCGACATTGCGGTTACTTTCGATTCCGAAGGTCTTGAAGCCGGTATTTACAACGATGCGCTCAAATTTATGAGCAACGACCCAATAACTCCTGTGCTGACGGTTCCTGTTACATTCAACGTGGTATCCGCTCCAATGATACAGAATATCGTTCTACCGTTAGGCTGGAGCGCATGGTCGTCGTACATTACACCTGCTGCACCTGCTAACGTATCGGATGTGATGGCTACTGTTGTGGACGATATGATCATTACACAACACTTCACCGAGCTGCTCTATCCGGGATATGGAATCAACACCATGGGTGCATTTAGCAACAACCACGGCTACATGACCAAAATGGCTGCTGAGGCCACTCTTACCATCAGCGGTAACATGGCCAATCCGACTGTCCAACTCCACACCGGCTGGAACCTGATTCCTGTTCTGCAGGAATGCTCCGAACTGGCTGAAGGCGTATTTAGCAACATCGATGGTTTTGTAATCGCGTGGGAACCCACCGGAAACGGGATTTATTACCCTGAATACGACATCTACACGCTTACTAACCTGGTACCGGGCAAAGCTTACTACGTGAAAGTTACGCAAGCCGGCACATTCACTTATCCCGGCTGCGACAAATCTTCGGGCAATGTGTTCAGCGCTCCGCTGAGAGCTGCCAACACCACCTCCTGGAACGACGTAATCTTCACAGGCGTTAATCATGTGGTTGCATTCGATCAGAAAGCCACCAACAATTTGCGCATTGGCGACATGATCGGTGCTTTTGCTAACGGATCGGTTTGTGCCGGTCTGGTAGAATACACAGGCGCTAATCTTGGTTTCACACTCTTTGGCAACGACATAACCACTATGGCCAACGAAGGCTTTGCAGATGGCGACGTCATGACCTACAAAGTGTTCCGTGCCGAAACCGGCGAAGAGTTTACGATGGATGTGGTTTACAGTCTGGATGCTCCCAACAGCAGCACCTTTGCCATCAACGGTCTGTCGGTAATTACTGACCTGAAACTTGCTCCGCTCTCCATTGGCGAAAACACGCTGAAAAACCTGTCGATCTATCCCAATCCTTCGTCAGGCATCTTCAACATCGCCGTGAGCAGACTGGATACACAAATCGACTACGTTGTAATGAATGCCCAGGGGCAGGAAATCTACAACGGCAACCTGATGGAATCGCAACAGCTCGACCTGAGCAGCGAAGCCAAAGGCATCTACTTCATTAAGTTTATCGGCGAAAGCGTTCTCAGAGTAGAGAAGCTCGTTATTAGATAGGCTTGATTAAAATTTTGTTAAAAAAAACCTCTGCCAGACGGCAGGGGTTTTTTTTATACCAGCTGTAAAAAATAGAAAAACTGGATGATCAATCTTTGCTACCCAATGAATTAGGATTAAAAAATAAGGCAACAAATCTGCCGGAAATTGATTATGAAAACACGCTAAAGAAAACTACTTAAAGCTGCCGGCTTGTTTTTCCAGAAGATTTAGTATTTTTGCAAGAATACTTTTTATACTAGAACTTTCTTAATTATTAATTAAAAAAACACTTTTATGAAATTTTCAAGTTTACTAATTTTACTACTATTTGTTACCGGAGGCATCTGGGGACAAGTGCCAGGTCCAAACCTGAACGAAGGTTTTGAGGACGGGATTCCCGATAATTGGACTGTCCTGAATTTGGATGGGGGAGCCAATCAATGGGTATCCAGTACCACTTATCCACGCACTGGCACACACAGTGCAAGGATTGGATATGAAACCAGTTCGTTAAATAACAACGACTGGCTGATTACACCCCCGCTGTATGTTACTTCGGCCACTACTGATGAAATCAGTTTTTGGCTAAGAACCTACAGTGCCACGTATGCCGACCCCTGGGAGGTATTGGTTTCGACCACCAATACAAGTCCCGCCTCGTTCACTATAATAGATAGTGGCGACGGCATGCTGGGCGAATATGTCCAGAAAACCTATTCACTGGATTCCTATGGCGATGCCGTGGTTTACCTTGCCGTAAGATACTTGGGTGCCTATGATTGGTCACTTTATGTAGATGATTTTATCGGTCCACCCATGATGGTGCCAACATGTCCAAAACCAACTGGTCTGACCGCCCAAAATCCTACCATCAACAGCATTGAGCTTGGCTGGACAGCCGGCAATACCGAGACCATGTGGGACGTACTCTACGGAACTGCAGGTTTCGACCCTGAAACTGAAGGAACGCTTGTTACAGGAATTGAATCGAATCCTTATGTCCTCGAAAACCTGACTCCTTCCACAGTTTATGAATATTATGTAAGAGCTGTTTGTGGCGAAGATGAAGTGAGCCTCTGGGCTGGCCCAAAACTCTTTAACACCCTGTGTACTTCCGTCAGCCTTCCTTTGATAGAACATTTCACCTATGTGACTACTCCTGAGCTTCCGCTTTGTTGGAGCTCGATTGTTACTAACACAACCAACACCTTTGCAAATGTTCAAACAACCACACTATACCCGGTTTCACCTCCTAACTCTGTTAAACTTTACAACTCCACTGCTGATACTGCCGAAATACTGTTGATCACACCGGAAATTTCCGACCCGTTGGCAGGCAACCGGGTAATGTTTTCTGCAAGAGGTGGCGCCAACTACAGTTTGCTGATTGGAACCCTGAGCGATCCTACTGACCCGGCTACTTTTACAATGGTTGGTGAAGTCTCCCCTACGGGCGATCACTCACCCTTCCAGGTAAGCTTTGCCGATTATGCAGGAACTGACAGTTACATTGTCTTTAAACATGGCAACATGGGCAAATCACAAACCATTTACATTGATGATATTGTAATTGAAGAATTGCCCGATTGTATCGAACCCATCGAACTGACTGTTTCAAATATCACCAACAATACGGCACTTTTGGGCTGGACTGCCCAGGGCGACGAAACTACATGGGATATTGTTTATGGCACGTCAGGCTTCGATCCGCAAACCGGAGGAACAACAGTTGCCGGCGTTACGGTAAACCCTTACACAGTAACCGGACTTACCAGCGCAACTACTCACGAGTTTTATGTAAGAGCCGATTGTGGTGGCGATGTGAGTGTCTGGTCAGGCCCTGTTGCTTTTGTCACACTCTGCGATCCGTTTGATCTTCCTTTCCTGGAAAACTTCGATGGAGCTGCTACCGGCTCATTCCCCATTTGCTGGAGCAAAGCAGGTCTGGCCACCACCAACTGGACCATCTCAAACAGTTCCAATGCATTGGGCACAGCTCCTGAATTAAGATTCGGATACTCACCCTCCTTTACAGGCGAAGCATTGATGGTTTCTCCCGTTATCAATACCACAGGTGAAACATCACTGGCTATCGAATTTAAACACTACTACGACGATTACGCAGTTCCGTTTACCTTTGGGATGAAAACCACCTCGGACGGAACCACCTGGAACACCATTTGGGAAGTCGTCGATCCGGTGGGCAACATAGGCCCCGAAGAGGTTTTGATCGATGTAAATAATAGTGATGTAGGCTCACCTACTTTCCAGTTTGCGTTTTTTGTTGACGGTTATACTTTTAACATGAACAACTGGTACATGGACGATATCCATGTTTTCGTTCCGCAAGTTGGCAACCTTGAAGGCACCGTAACAGAGGCTACCCGTGGCCCGATAGAAGGCGCCCTGATAACTGCCGACGATCACCAGACCTACACCGATGCCAGCGGTTATTACATCATCGAAAACATGATGACCGGCATCTACGATGTTACCTGCGAAGCCGAAGGCTATTTCCCGGTAACAGTAGAAGGTGTTGAGATTCTGGCTGACCAAACTATTGCACAAGACTTTACCCTGGGTTATGCTACCATCTCGGTTACACCCGAAAGCCTGCTGCAGAATATTTTGTCTGGTGAAACGGCAACACAAATGCTCACCATTTCCAATGCAGAGGGTACCGGTCCATTGAACTGGAAAGCTCAAATTCAACTGCAGGAGCCATCCGACTTCTACTTCCTGAATACACAACAGAAAAAGATGAAACCAAATGCAAACGTTGATGAAACAGACCCCAATTCTACTCATGGCAATCCGGTTTCGACGGACGCTATGTATGATCTTTTGGGTTCGTTCCCTCTATTTGACGTGGGCGGGACATACTCTTCAGCAACTGACGGAAACTTTATCTACACCGGCAGATGGAACGCTAATCAATATGATAAATATGACATGGAGGGTAATCACATAGAATCCTTCTCTATTCCTGGAGCCGGATTAACCAGAGACCTGACGTATGATGGTCAGTATTTCTATGGTTCACCCAACAGCGATTTAATTTATCAGATGGACTTCGAAACACAAACCCTTGTAAGCACTATTGTAGCATCAGGCAACGCTATTCGAGGTATTGCTTACGATGAAGATGATGACGCCTTTTGGGTAGCAGGATCAAGCTTCAGCGGTCCATTCAGACAGATAAGCCGCGAAGGAACCGTTTTGCAAACTGTAACCACAACACTTGGTGGCATGTCAGGCCTTGCTTATGATAACGTTTCTCCTGATGGCCCCTACTTATGGGCATACACGCCTTCCACCAGTACAGGTGCTCATATCATTAATAAAATTAATATTACTACAGGAAGTGTAATCGAAAGCTTTGATGTTACTACTACAGGCATCACTGTTCTTCCAGGAGGAACCAGCGGCGGTCTTAATATCACCAACCTGGCAGTTCCCGGAAAATGGGTAATTATGGGTATTGTACAGAACGAGATTGCCTGGATACTCGAGCTTGCTGATTCAGATTCATGGCTAACCCTTGATATTTCAAGTGGTGTTGTCAACCCCGGCGAATCAACTGATGTTGAAGTTACTTTCGATGCTGGTGAATTGCCCATGGGTACCTACCTTGCCGATATTAAGATTACCCACAATGGCCAGGAGCCTACCGACGGCAGTGTGATAGTGCCCGTATCAATGATCGTCACCGAACCAGGCGCACCATTGCCTCCATATAATCCGATACCGCCCTCTGGCGCTACATTGGTTTCATTGCAGCCCGAACTGAGCTGGACCAACGGAGCAGGCACTTCAGAGGTGCAGGTTAATATACGCACAGTTACAGGGCCCTTTACAACTACTGTCTATAAATCAGAGTGGTTTACAGGTTCATCGTTCGATCTGGCTGACGTTCCGTTAACCTTAATGGCTGACAAGGAATATAACTGGCGTGTCTATGCAAGAAATTCCATTGCTACCACCAAAGGCCCGAGATGGACTTTCACAACCGCCGGCGTTGGCACTATAGAAGGCATTGTTACTGATGCTTCCACCAGCGCACCACTCCAAGGTGTTACAATTACTACTGAGCCCGAAGGCTACACTGCTACTACCGATGCTTCTGGCGCTTATTCCATCACCAATGTGGCATCAGGCACTTATGATGTAACTGCTGCACTGGATGGTTATACTTCAGAATCGCAGGAAGTTACCGTTGGCGAAGGCCAAACTGTAATAGCTAACTTCGAACTGACTAAACCACTCGCACCTCCAACAAACTTGCAGGCTGTAGTTGAAGATTTCGTGAATGTAAATCTTAGCTGGGTCGCTCCCGAAGGAGGCACTGGTGGTGGACTATACGAATTGTCGTATCACCTGGGCACCCCTAATAATGCCTATTTTGAATTATGGGATTATGTTTACGGTGTTGTTTATGACGTAAGTGGATTTACCAACGTAACCATCGAAAAAGCAGATTATCACCATGCCTCATGGGGTACGATGGGAATTTGGGATTACAAATTGCATATTGTAGATTGGGATACCTACACGTTGATTTCCTCGACACCGGTCCTGCAAACCACCGGTGATGATAAATGGGAAGTAAATGTTCCTCTGGGATCAATTCCTGAAAGCGGACTTGTAGGGATTTTTCTTGAGCCGATGGGCAATGCAGCTAATGATGCTTTCCCCAATCTTTCGTCAGATGATAACGCTACAACTACCAACTCATTCTTCGGTCCAATCAGCGACTTTTCGAACTTGAACCCTGGTACAATTGGTAACTTCCTGATGGATCTCTGGATTATGGCCGACCCACTGGATGGTGGTGAACGCATACTTGTTCAGGCTCCTATCATCGAAGGCGCAACAACGGTATCTCATCAAAGCAGAGCCGTTCACGGAAACATCAGCACACCCATTGCACCCATAGAATATACCGGCGCAAATCGTGCTCTGACTGGTTTTAACGTTTACCGTAATGGAGATTTCCTTGTAAACACCGACGCTTCAACTACAGAAATTGATGATCTCAATCTTGAAGGCGGCACCTATGCGTACACTGTTACTGCTGTTTACACAGAAGGCGAATCAGAAGCTGCCGGCCCTGCCACAGTGGGTATCCTGCCTCCTCCTGTACTCGTTTCTGCCGAACCCGATTTCTTAGGCGTAGAGCTGGTGTGGGAAAAAGGCACAAATTATCCTACCGATGCTAAACCGGGAATCTATACTACATCCAATGTGGAGTTGATGAGCGAGAAAAAAGAGTCAGCTCACGGAATAACCAACGAAGTGCCTAAAGCAACTTCCGGACGCGCTGTTGGCGACGATTGTGACAATCCCATCATTCTCGATATGACTACACTGCCCGTAGTTGACGTTAATACAACCTGCGGACGTGGAAACAATTATGAAGAAACCTGCCTAGGGAGCTATGACAGCGGCGAAGACATCGTTTATCAATTCACTCTCACCGAAACCAAAGATTTGAAGTTCACGCTAGCTACAACTACATCCTATACAGGCATGCTGATAACTCAGGAATGCCCCATCTCAACCAATTGTGTGACATTCGTTACAGGTTCCGGAGGCAACAAAATGATGCAAGCCGTATTGGAAGCAGGAACTTATTATGTAATGATTGATACATGGGCAGCACCAGATTGCATCCCGGAGTTTACACTCACAATTGAAGAATTCGTAGTCCAGCCAGGCGACAACTGCGACAACCCGATCGTGATTGACGCATTGCCCTATACGGATGAGAATACGACATGTGGACGTGGTAATACCTATATGGAAACCTGTCTGGGAAGCTATGACGGAGGCCAGGACATCGTTTATCAGATTGTGCCAACCGAAAACATGAAGGTAGAGTTCGATATGACAACTACCGCTACATGGACAGGAATGCTGATAACAGAGGAATGTCCGATAGGAATGAATTGCGTTAGTTTTATCACAGGTGCTTCCGGACCGAAAACCATGGTGGTTGATCTGGTAGCAGGAACTTCTTATTATTTCATGCTCGATACCTATCCTCAACCAGACTGCTTCGACTTCACACTTAATGTTACTGAAATTGAACCTTGTATTCTTGAGATGCCCGCCGGCGCCATTGCCGAAGGCGAGCCTTGCATTGAAGACGAGGGCGAAGACGTTACCAACGGCGGCTGTAATATGGATAATCCTATGTTTACACCGATCAATTTAGGTGATGTAATCTGGGGTACTGGCAGCACCTATCTCGTTGGAGCTTCCAAAAGCAGAGATACTGACTGGTACGAACTGGTGATTACCGAACCAAAAACAGTGACCCTGACAGTAATTGCTGAATTCCCGGTTGTTGCCGGATTTATTGAGCAAACCATTCCGGGAGTACCTGGCTGCGAAAACATTACAGGATCCATCTCCCCGGCTGAACTAGCCGATCCCTGCGAGGAATTTATTGTTTCCAGTACACTTATTCCAGGTACTTACTATCTATTTGTTGGCGTTTCTGTATTCGAAGGCTACCCTTGTGGAACCTCCAACAACTACATTGCTGAGCTTACCAGCGAAAGCGTCTTCCTGCCACACTTTAATGTGTATCGTGATGGCGAACAGATTGCCGAGTCTTACTTAATGAACTACTACGATCAGGCAGACATCACCAACGGTGAAACTTATTGTTACACCGTTTCTGAAGTACCAGCAGTAGGCTTTGAAACCGGTATGTCGAACGAGCTATGCACTACCGTACCGCAGACGCCCGAAATCGCAGTTAATCCTGCTTCGATTACCGAGACACATATAATTCCACCTGCACAGATCACTACACAAACAGTAACCCTTACCAACAATGGAGCAGGCGAACTGGATTGGATCCTTGCATTAGAGCCTGATGGTGAATACTGCGATGCCTCTACCAACTATGAGGACGAGTTTATTTCAAACGTACTTTGTGGTGACATCAACAACCCCAGCGGATGGCAGAGTGCTATTAGCGATTACACAGATATCTCAACTAACATCGCCCCCGGCGCTTCCGAACCCATTATCGTTACCAATGGCAGCCCCTCCTCTTCTGACAAGGCAACCTGCTGGGTTGACTGGAACCTGGATTACACCTTTGGTGTTGGCACCAGCGAAGAGTTCATTCTCACCACTGATGACGGAGCTGCAACCTTTACGGGTGATATTACAGTTCCTGAAGGAACACCCGCTGGTAGTTACCGTATGCGCGTTCGCCTGACCTATTCAACTGCTCCGGCACCCTGTGGCGTAGCAAGTTATGGTGAAGTAGAAGATTACACCATAACAGTAGGCCAAAGCTGGTTATCCGCTGATTTACTTGAAGGAACACTGGCTCCCGGCGCATCCACCGACATTACCCTTACTTTCGACTCAGAAGGTATGGAAGTCGGTGTCTACAATAAGGAACTCAATTTTATGAGTAACGACCCGATAACTCCTATACTGACAGTTCCTGTTCAACTCAGCGTGGAAATATCAGCTATCGGAACCATTGCCGGTCATGTTACCGATGCTCTCTCACGTGGTCCTGTAGCTAATGCTACCATCACTATTGATGAGCTTCGTTATACTACTACCACCGACGAAGATGGTTTCTATGAACTGGAAGTTCAGGCAGGAGATTATTTGGTTACTGCTGCTAAAACCGGCTATATCACACAAACAGCCGAAGTTACCGTTGTTGTCGACCTAACCACTACACAGGACTTCCTGCTCGAGTTTGCTGCTCCCATTTTGCTTTACGCAAATGGTGGTGTTGGCGAAATCAATCTGGGATGGACTGGTAATCCAGCCGCTCCTTACGACAATGATGCACGCTATTCGGTTACCAATATGGAATACAAAAACAATGTTGCCCTTATTGATAAAGACGAGCAAGCGCACGGAATAACCAACGAGTTACCTAAAGCAACTTCCGGACGCGAAATTGGCGACGATTGTGATAACCCCTGGATCCTCGACGTGACTACCTTACCTGTTGTTGATACCAACACAACCTGTGGACGTGGTAATACTTATTCAGAAACCTGCTTAGGAAATTATGATGGCGGCGAGGATATTGTTTACCAGTTTACCCTCACCGAAGCCAAGATGTTGAAGCTTACGCTTACAACTGCTACAACCTGGACAGGCATGCTGATAACTCAGGAATGCCCCATTTCGACCAACTGTGTAACATTCATTACAGGCTCTACCGGCAACAAAGTTATTACCACCGCACTGGAAGCCGGAACTTATTATGTGATGATGGATACCTGGCCAACACCAAACTGCATTGACGAGCTTATATTCACAATTGATGAATTTATCCCCGAGCCAGGCGAGCTCTGCACTACTGCAATAGATTATGGCTTCGTAAATGATGACCCGGTATTAGGCGCCATCGAACCTTCAGAAGCTGTATGGTACAGCTTTACTGCCGATCAGAATTTCGGCTCTGTAGATGTATCGCTTTGCGGCTCCAGCTTCGACACCAAACTCGAAGTTTGGTACAACTGCGATGATGCTACCTATGCTTACTACAATGACGACAGCCAGGTATGCAACGCCAAAGCAGCACAGTCATTCATCTCCACAGGACCTATGCAAGCCGGCCAGACCTGGTATGCTAAAGTTTACGGATACAGCACCAATGCCGGTGATTACATTTTGGAAATCACAGGTGTAGAGGCATGCGTTCTTGAAATGCCTGCCGGTGCTATTGCGGAAGGCGAACCCTGCATCGAAAACGAAGGCGAAGACGTTACCAACGGTGGCTGTAATATGGATGAACCTATGTTTACAACTATAAACTGTGGTGATGTAATCTGGGGATCTTCCAGCACCTATCTTGTGGGAACTTCCAAACGCAGAGATACAGACTGGTACCAACTGGAAATTACAGAACCAAAAACTGTAACCTTCTCAGTAACTGCCGAATTCCCATCTGTTGCTGGTATTGTCGAACAAACAGTTCCGGGAGTTGCCGGTTGTGAAAACATCACAGGAAGCATTTCCCCTGCAGCCACTGCAGAACCATGTGAGGAAGCCTCTGTTACTGTCACACTCGTACCAGGAACTTACTACTTCTTTGTTGGCATTTCGGTTTTTGAAGGATATCCTTGTGGTATGTCCAACAACTACATCGCCGAACTTACCTGTGAGGAAGCCTTTATTCCTTATTACGACGTATTCCGCGACGATGCCTTCCTTGCTCAAACCTATCTGGAAACCTACACTGATAACGAAGTACTGCCCGATGTGGAATATTGCTATACCGTCAGACAGTTCATCGAACCCGACGTAGTTACTCCACAATCTAATGAACTTTGTGCTTCCATGCTATGTGCTGCAGGCTGCAACTACATCTTCCTTCTCACCGACCAATTTGGCGACGGATGGAACGGCGCAAGCTTTACCATCATGCAGGGTGGATCTGAAATTGGAACCTACACACTTGCCTCAGGTGACATGGAAATTTTAGAAGTTAGTCTCTGCGATGCTACTGAAACCTCTTTCATCTGGAATAGTGGCTTGTATGATGGTGAATGTGCTTTCGAGATATATGATCCCGAATACAATTCACTGTATTACTTTGAGTTTTACGAAAACCCATCTAACGGAGAGGTATTCTTCACCTTCATCACCGATTGTCCTGCTCTACTGGGCCAGGATATCGTTCTGACAGAAGGCTGGAGTGCCTGGTCGTCATACATGGCACTTGTTGATCCCGCTGACATTTCGGATGTAATGGCTCCCGTTGTCGACGACATGGTGATGACGAAACATTTCGAAGAGATATTCTATCCTGACTATGGCCTCAACACCATCGGTATGTTCAGTAACAACCATGGATATCTTACCAACATGACTGCCGAGCGCACCCTCACCATCAGCGGTGAAATGGCCGATCCGACCATCTACCTCCAAACTGGCTGGAACCTCATTTCTGTTCTGCAGGAATGCTCCATCCTGGCCGAGGGCGTATTTAGCAGCATCAATGGTTTTGATATCGCATGGGAACCCACCGGAAACGGAATTTACTATCCGGAAGGCAACCTTTACACACTTACCAACCTGATACCAGGCAAAGCTTACTACGTGAATGTTACGGAAGCCGGAGAATACACTTATCCCGGCTGCGACAAATCTTCGGGCAATATGTTCAGCGCTCCGCTGAGAGCTGCCAACACCACCTCCTGGAACGACGTAACCTACACTGGCGTTAACCATGTGGTAGTATTTGATCAGAAAGCTACCAACAACCTGCGCATCGGCGACATGATTGGTGCTTTTGCTAACGGATCGGTTTGTGCCGGTCTGGTAGAATACACAGGTGCTAATCTTGGCTTCACACTCTTTGGCGACGACATCTCTACACCTGGCGCTGAAGGCTTCGTTGACGGCAACGTCATCACCTACAAAGTCTTCCGTGCCGAAACCGGTGAAGAGTTTACCATGGATGTGATCTACAGCCTGGATGCTCCCAACAGCAGCACCTTTGCTGCCTACGGTCTGTCAGTAATTACTGACCTGAAACTTGCTCCGCTCTCCATTGGCGAAAACACGCTGAAAAACCTGTCGATATATCCGAATCCTTCGTCAGGCATCTTCAACATCGCCGTTAGCGGACTTGATACACAAGTCGACTACGTTGTAATGAATGCCCAGGGGCAGGAAGTTTACAACGGCAACCTGATGGAATCGCAGCAGCTCGACCTGAGCAACGAAGCCAAAGGTGTCTACTTCATTAAGTTTATCAGCGACAGCGTTCTCAGAGTAGAGAAGCTGGTTATTAGATAGGCTTGATTGAAATTTGTTAAAAGAAACCCTCTGCCGTCTGGCAGAGGGTTTTTTTGTGCTTTTTAGATAAAATCGGGAATCGTTATTCGTTATTTGTTATTCGTTATTTGTTAATGGTTAATCGTAAACGTCATTTATAAATCGTCCTTCGTAAATCGTCATTATTAATACCTTCGCGCAAAAATATTTTTGATATGAAAAAATGGCTCCTTTTCTTATTTATCAGCGCAATGCTCCTGGCTTGCAGCCGAACTGAAAACACATTTACGGAAGTGATAAAAACTGCTATTGGCACCGACTGGCAATTCCGTCAGGCCGACAGCAGCAGGTGGCATCCTGCCACTGTTCCGGGCACAGTACATACCGATTTGCTGGCCAACCAAATGATTGAAGACCCGTTTTACCGCCTCAACGAAAAGCAGCAGCAGTGGATCGACAAGGTTGATTGGGAATATCAAGCCAGTTTTATCCTCTCTGAAGATATTTTGCGAAAGCAACACATCGAGCTGGTTTTTGAAGGACTCGACACCTACGCGGATGTTTTCCTCAACGACACTCTTATTCTTACTGCCGACAACATGTTCCGCACCTGGCGTATCGATTGCAAACCTTATCTAAAACCGGAAAATAATTTGCATATCGTCCTGAAATCCCCCATCAAAATCGGACTTCAAAAATTAGATGATCTGGGCTATCAGTTACCTGCTGACAACGACCAGTCGGAAAATGGCGGGCTTGGCAAGCAGCGGGTGAGCATTTTTACGCGAAAGGCGGGTTATCATTTTGGCTGGGATTGGGGGCCGCGGCTTGTTACATCAGGCATCTGGCGTCCGATCAGCATCGAAGCCTGGAGCCAGGCACGGATTGAGGATGCACAAATCATCCAAAACCAACTCGACAACGAAAATGCAAATCTGACGATGGTGACGGAAGTGAAAGTTGACACTTTGCTACCGGCAACAATCGAAGTATGGTGTCAAAATAGTCAGCTTGCTTCCGAAAAGTTGCAGTTGCTGGCAGGGTCACATTTTTATGAAATGGATTTTGAAATTAATAACCCGAAACTCTGGTGGCCAAACGGTTTGGGTGAAGCGTTTTTGTACCCCATCACCCTGAAGTTGATAATTGATAAGACACTGGCAGATACTGCACATATCGACGTTGGCCTGCGTACTTTGCAACTGGTACGCGAGCCTGACAGCGCTGGAGAGAGTTTTTATTTTGAAGTGAATGGTAGACCTGTTTTCGCCAAGGGCGCCAATTACATTCCCAACGATATTTTTTTGCCGCGGGTAACTCCTCAGCATTATGAGCAAGTAGTTCAGGCTGCCGCCGATGCCAACATGAACATGCTACGCGTGTGGGGGGGCGGCATTTACGAAGATGATCTTTTTTATGATCTCTGCGACCGCCACGGCATCATGATTTGGCAGGACTTTATGTTTGCCTGCGCCATGTACCCCGGCGATAACGCATTTCTGGAAAACGTCCACCACGAAGCAACCGACAACGTGAAGCGGCTGCGCAACCACCCTTGTCTGGCACTTTGGTGTGGCAACAATGAAATAGAAAACGCCTGGGGACCTTATGACGAAAACCGCGGCTGGGGCTGGAAGCAACGACATTCCGCCGGCGAACGTGCAGAGATTTGGCAGGCATACGACACGCTCTTTCACAACATCCTTCCGCAATTAGTGCAACAGCTCGACGAAAAAACACCTTACTGGCACTCCTCGCCTTCGGCAGGCATGGGTAAGCTCGCCGGCGAGGACACTCCCTCGGGCGACGTGCATTATTGGGGTGTATGGCACGGCCAGCATCCTTTTGCTGATTATAAAAAATACAAAGCCCGCTTTATGAGCGAGTACGGATTTCAGTCGTTCCCGACAATGGCGTCTGTAGCCAAATTTACCGAACCACAGGATTGGGATTTGGACTCAGGGGTGATGACTGCACACCAGCGGTCGGGCATTGGCAACCAGCGCATCCGCGCCTACATGGAAAACGACTACGTGGTACCGCAGGATTTCGAACAGCTGCTCTACGTGAGCCAGCTCCTGCAAGCAGAAGCCATACGCACTGCTATCGAAGCGCACCGCAGCGCCATGCCTTATTGTATGGGTTCACTTTACTGGCAACTCAACGATGTGTGGCCGGTGGCATCGTGGTCGGGAATGGATTCCTATGGACAATGGAAGGCGCTGCATTATGCCGCCAGAGAGGCGTTTAAAAATACAATAGTCACTGTTGATCAAACGGACAGCCTACTGCGATTTATAGTGGTTTCGGATTTGGCAGAAACGCGAAAAGCCATTTTACAAATGGAAGTCATGAGTTTTGATGGGGACACCTTATTTAATAAAAATATTCTGATCACCATCCCGGCGAACCAGGCACAGGAAGTTTTTGCGATAAGCATGCCTGAAATTTTGGCAAAAGCCAATCCACAAGAAGTGCTGCTAAGTGTGCGGCTGATGCAAGATGTTCAAATAATCGACAGAGCGCTGCATTATTTCGTCAGCCCGAAGGATATGCTGCTGCCTGATCCGGAAATAAAGCTGGATGTTTCAAAGGCAGATGGTGGTGTAAAGATTGCGATAAGCGCAGACAAACTGGTAAAAAACCTCTTTTTGATGCATCAATCTGACGAAAATCATTTTTCCGACAACTTCTTTGATTTGCCTGCCGGCGAAACAAAGGAAGTTTTTGTTGCCACAAATAGCGCTTCAGAAGATTTCCGAAAAGACTTGCGCATCATGCATCTTAAAGAAACTATGGTGGAATAGTAAAAGACAGAAAGCATTTCTCCACATATCTCATCCGCACGGGATATTTGTTCGTAATGGAACTCCCAAACATTTCCATAAAGGCTTTGTTATGCCATCAACAATCAACAACGAAAAACTTATGCGACCTTACATTACGAATTTAATTTTTGCCATTTTGCTCATCGTTCTTAGCCTGTGGGGATACTTTGCCAGCCCTTCACCGTCGTTCACCACTTTTATTCCGACTGCCTTTGGGGTTTTGTTTCTGGCTATGACGCCGGTGATGAAACGTGAAAACAAAAACACAGCACACATCGTGGTAGCACTTACACTGCTGCTGGTGATAGCGCTTGTAAAACCGCTCACCGCCGCCATTGGCCGCAGCGACACAGCAGCTACGGTTCGCGTGGCCATCATGCTGGCAGGGGGTTTGGCGTCAATGATCATCTACATCAATAGTTTTATTAATGCTCGCCGCAGCAAAAAAACCACTCGCTAAAACGAAATGGTGGCGCCTGCCAGAAAGTTGATGGGTGCTTGTGGGAAATAACCGTTGTCCATGTATTCGTTGCCTTCGGAATAATAACGATAAACCCACGCATTAGACGAATATTTGGTGCTGAACAGGTTAGAGATATTAGCAAAAAGTTCCACCCTGCTGAACAACTTAGTTCCAAATCCATAGCTAATGTTGAGGTCATTCACAAAATAAGCGTCGATCATCCGCTTGTCGCTCGAAGTGTTGTCGATGTACTGACGACCCACATATTTTGCAACAACTGCCACCGATAGGTTTTCGATGGGAATAAACTGAATGGTGCCTCCCGCCACTACATCAGGCGAAAAGGAAAGGTCGGTATCGGTGAGTTCGTTTTCGAGCTGATGGTAGGGCGGGCTCCAGTTATCCACAAACGCCACGTACTGTTTTATCCGGTTCCTGCTCAGTGCGGCATTGGCTTCCAGATGCAGCCATCCGGTGGCCTTTACACCCGCCACCAACTCCACACCCGCACGATAGCTGTCGGGCACATTGGTAAAAATGGGCGCGCCGGTTTTGTTTATTTCACCGGTGAGCACCAGTTGATCTTTGTAATCCATATAATACAAATTCATGTTCAGACGAACCTTACCCGCGCTGTAATTGTAACCCAGCTCATAGTCGGTAAGCCTTTCAGCTTGCGGCTCGTGGTTTTCATCGGCATCGCGAAAGTCGCTGCGCGTAGGCTCACGATTTGCGATGGCAAACGAAAAATATACCTGATGATGGTTGTTGGGCTGATACATGGCGCCAAACTTCGGATTAAAAAATAAGAAATCGTGCTCCTGCGTAATGTCGCTCATATCGTCGTGCGTGCCGTCAATTTGGTAGTGAATTCCCCGCATCTGCAAATCAACAAAAGCATTCAGTACTTTGGTGATTTGATAATTAATTTTCCCATAAATATTAAATTGTCTCTTTATGCCTTCATTTTCATACCATCGCTTGTCGAGGTTATTGGCATCCGAATATTTGCTCCAGATCACGTTGCCGTAATGGTTGCCGTCGTAGTAATTCCAGCCGCCACCCACAGAAGCCGTGATCTTATCAAAACTATTATAGTTTCCTGAAAAGGTAAAACCATAAAAATCGTTGTCGAGATATTTGCGTGCGATCAAATCAGAAGCGCGCATCGTGTCGCCATTCACCACCACATTATCCAAACCATATTTGGCAAATTTCCCTTTGGATTTATAGCTCTCATAATATCCATAGCCACGCACGTAAAAGGCCGCAGCATTGATGTTGATTTTGCGACTTACCATCTGCGAAAGCAACAACTGATAATGATTCTGCTGGTAATTGTCGGTTTGGTTGTCGTAATAAGCCAGTTTCCCTTGATCATCCGTGTATTCGCCGGCGGGGTTGTAGGTGCGGTTGGTGGCCAGGCTGTCGGAAGGAATGCCATACCACGCCTGGTAGGTTTTTTGTTTTCCCGAAGTTACGTTAACACGCACAATGGTTTTGGCGCCATAATATCCGCCACTGAGATAAAAACTTTTAAGATCAGAAGAAGCCCTGTCGATGTATCCGTCGGACGTAATTTTCGAAAGGCGGCCATCGATTGCAAAGCGACCGTTGAGCAAACCTGAGCCAAACGAGATCGTATTTTTAAAAGTCCGGTAGCTTCCTGCCGAGCTGCTAATGCGTGCATACGGTTCGGCCTGGAGTTTTTGTGTCTGCATGTTGATGCTTGCGCCAAAAGCTGCTGCCCCGTTGGTGCTGGTGCCCACGCCGCGCTGTATTTGTATGTTATCAACAGAACTGGCCAGGTCGGGCATATTTACCCAAAAAAGACCTTGCGACTCGGGATCGTTCATCGGTATCCCGTTCACGGTAACGTTGATGCGTGTGATGTCGGTGCCGCGGATGCGGATGCCGCTGTAACCTACGCCGGCGCCTGCATCAGTGGTAACAACAGTTGCTGGTGTAGATCGCAGCAGCAAGGGCAGGTCTTTGCCCAGGTTTTGTGTTTTAAGTTCCTCCTGGCCCACCTGCTGCCACGTACCAGGCGTTTTCTGACTCAGGCGTGTGGCGGTTATCACCACCTCATCTTCGAGTATGGTGCGAGGTTGCAACCCAAACTCCATCCGGGTGTCACGCGACAATTCTACTGTGGCCGTTTTTTTCTGGTAACCCAAAAAGGTAACCTCCACCTGAAAGGTACCGGCAGCCAGGTTTTTCATCACGAAATTACCCTGATGATCGGTTACCGCATTGTGGTAGGAGTTTGCAATAACCACGTGTGCGCCGGGCAGCGACTGACCACTTTCGGCATCGCGCACGGAGCCCGTAAAAGTGAATTGCGCCCAGAGGAATCCTGGCAGTGCCAATGCCGCCAGCAGCATAAAAAAGTTTTTTGTCATTGTCGATTGATTTTTAGTTCAACACATTCAGAAATAAAAATCAATAGAGGAAATAAGGTCAAATAAAAGCCATCTTTTCCCTTCGCCGGCATTACCCGGAGCAGGTTCAATGAGTATGATCTCAGCCCGTAATATTAAGGCACCCCTAGTTGATTCGGTGGCAAAGATAACAGTTTTGTAAATAAAGCATGGTTTGTCGACAGGATGTTGGTAAAAGTTAGCCAATAACGTTTCGATTTTTTAAAGACGTTTCGAGGTCTTGGAAAGATATAGGCGATCTACCTTTTTTGACGTTTCGAGGTCCTCTGGACGCCCGAAAGTCAAAATTGAATCGAAATCCTGGTTTTGTTTTAGCTTTCGCTGAAAGGATTATTTTTGCCCCAAAAGAACATCTCATGAAAATCCTTATTCTCAACGGACCCAATCTCAATTTGCTGGGATCGCGCCAGACCGACATCTACGGCAGTGAAGATTTTGATTCTTTTCTGCAAAAGATCGAAAAGAAATATCCGGAAATTAATTTTGATTACCGCCAGTCCAACATCGAGGGCGAGCTTATCGACCACCTGCATGCCGCGTGTGGTAAATACGACGGCATCATCCTCAATGCGGGAGCTTACACGCATACCTCTGTGGCCATCGCCGATGCTGTGGCAGCCATCGATGTGCCGGTGATTGAAGTGCATATCTCCAATATTTTCAGTCGCGAAGATTTCCGGCAAATCTCCTTTATCGCTCCGGTGGCACATGGCACCATCTCAGGGTTTGGCCTCAAAAGCTATCTTTTGGCTATCGAGAGTTTCAGGATGGAATGAAGACGGCAGGCGGCAGGTCGCAGTCTTCAGGCAACAGTCCCACTGCTTTCGCCTTCTTTTACTTCTTCATTCTGCGGTTCGATCTTCTGCGGTTCGATATTCAAAAAAAGAAATTTGGGAATGAAGAAGAAAAAGGAATATCGAATAAAGCCTTCCCTGAGCGTCGGATGGTGAGCGAAGTCGAACCAAGTCGAAGGGAATCTTAAATTACAGCCCCAAAGAAAAGGGCGGCATCTGATTCTAAATTTCAATCCATCAATAAAAAAACAGGCATAGCCTGTAAAAATAGAACGGACGAGGACTTCGACAAGCTCAGCCACAGCAGCCTCGTCCAAACACCGGCAATTTTAAGTCCTCTTTAAATTCCTGCAACCGACGCTACGTGCCTTCCACCTTGCGCCGCACCCTTTGCGCCTTGCGCCATGCTCTCTGCGCCCTGCGCTTATCCGCTGAACTTTTCCCCGTCGAGTTGGCCAAAGGTTTTAACACCTTTTACATAATGATCCATTGCAATGTTGCCTTGGTAGATCATGCTTACGTGGCGCTGCTCTATCAACCGACGTTTCCTTTTACTGATTTTGTATTTGTAATAAAAACCCATGTGCGCCCGTGTCACAGCAACAAAGTGCCGGAAGCCACCGTCGAAAAGAAATTTAATGGCTGCTGCCACATCGAGGAAAAAACGCATGAAAAACACCTGATACAACTGGTTGGCCGGGAGGTTTTTGTAGAGCATTATGTTGTTGTTGCGGATGTTGAGATAGGTCTTGCGTGGCGAGGATTTGTCGAGCGAGCCACCGCCGATATGATACACCTCCGACTTGCCGCAATACATTATTTTATAGCCAAGCTGCTTGAGCCGCCAACAAATATCGATTTCTTCCATGTGGGCAAAGAAGTCCTTGTCGAGGCCGCCCACCTGATGATACAGGCTGGCGCGGATAAACATGCAAGCACCCGTAGCCCAAAAAACTTCACTGATGTCGTTGTATTGCCCCTCATCCGTTTCGATAGACTGAAAGACGCGGCCACGACAAAACGGATAGCCATAACGGTCGATAAATCCGCCACCGGCACCTGCGTATTCAAAAACGCTACGGTCGTCGAAAGAAAGGATTTTTGGCTGGCAGGCAGCAATGTTTTCATCGCTATCCATCAGCGCAATTACCGGCTGTAGCCAAGTTTGAGGAACTTCGATATCGCTGTTGAGCAAAACATAATATTCCGAATCCACCTGTCGCAGCGCTGCATTGTAGCCTTCGGCAAATCCAAAATTTTCGGTGTTGAGGATAAGTCTTACCTGCGGAAAATTGTTTTTGAGAAATTCCACCGAATCATCTGTGGAAGCATTGTCTGCAACAATTACGTCGGCTACGTCCCGGCAGCTATCGATAACGCCTGGCAGGAACCGCTCCAGAAAATGGCGCCCGTTCCAGTTAAGTATTACTACGGCAATTTTCATCAGGGGCTAAAGTAATATTATCGCCGCTATGACGACCAAAGCTGATGAAATTTTCGATAAATTATCTGGGATTGTTGTACAAGTCGCCCGACTTGCCGCCGTATTTGTCGCCGTCAGGATTGATGCCGCCCTGCTGAAAACGGTTGTGCAGCTCGGCCTGCCAATTTTCGTTGCTTATCTCGCCGGGCATGTTGCTGTGTATTAATTTATAATTGTTGAGGGCGATATGAATGTTGGCAAACACAAACTTGCGGTTGCGCTGGTTGTCGATGGTATAATAATGCCAGATTTGATAAGGCACCGAGCCGGCGTCGTAGCCCTGCTCGCCACCATCATTGATGGTCATGCCGCTGGTGCTGGCTGCAAAAGGCTGGTCGCTGATGGTGTTAGGCGGGCCGTACTTCAGGAAGATGCGACCCATATCGGTTCTATAACCCCTCTGCCCCTTCGAGCCGGGAGCGCCAAACTGATCATTCACAAGATCTACAGCGCTCAGATAATTGCGCCAGGCATATTCAGGATCTCCTTCGTTGCGGTCGAGCCAAAAATTAAAAAAGAAGCTCTGCATCATCTGTAGGTCGGCGTCACCTTTTTGTATCTGATAGGTGATAAACCTAAGCTCCACATCGGTGGCTACCGGAATCAGATAATCGATATAGTGCCGCAGCGTGTCTTTGCTGGTGATACGCGAAACGAACGAATTCTGCGCAGAAGCAGCGGCATAGTCAGCAAAGTCGATGGCCACAGCCGGATTGCTGCGTTGGAAAAACAGACGATTTTCAGCAATCACCTCATTTTCGCGGTTGCGCACCTCCACCACCAGATTGTAATTTCCGGAGGCAAGATGCGTAATGTCGAAATTAGCGAAAATGATATTGACCGCTTTCGCTGATTCACGCTTAAACCGTGCAAATTTGTTGAGCTTTTTCCCGGTCTCGTAGGACTCCAAAAAATAATTTATTAAAAATGGCTCGCTTTCGCCAAATTGCTTTGTGGCATTGTAAATTTCAGAATAAAAAGTAAGCGTGGTTACCTTCTCGGGAAGGAAATTGTAAACGTAAGGCACCAGGTCATAGCCGCTTTTGCTGAGGATATTTTCTGTGGTAGTAGCCTCGTAAGATTCCACCAACTGTATTCCTGAAACCGATGCTTCATCGGGTGGGAAGTTTATCTCAATGGTTTGCGTGGTAGCGTATGGAGGCATCTCGCTGCCCGGGTCGTTTATGGTGATCTGAAAATCGTACACGCCGTTGGGAAGGCTAAAACGCTGTTGATCCAGAAAGTTAAAATCGATGTGGGAAGTATCCTTCACTACCGGACTAAGCAGCTCGTATTTATCATAATTTACCACCGCGCTGTCTTTGGTAAAGATCATGGAAACTTCTATTTTTCCCTGAAAGCCACCTTCGGGTAGCGGCTGGTAATTAACGGTATTGCCCACCACCGAAAGATAAGTTTCCAGATAAGGCCCGTCGACAGGCGAATAAAATTTAGAATAAAAAAGCTGTGCCTGAACGTATCTGTCATTCTGTGCCATTGTAACATGAACAGACAAAACAAAAACTGTAAGCAGAAACAAATATCTTTTTAGCATAATAGTAGGTTTTCGTAACATCAAGACCAAAAGTATTTTAATGACTCCCCACCACAGTTAATTAATAAGTATTTGGCTCTAAATGTTCAGTTTACGGTGTGGAAATAAGAAGTTGTCAGGCTATCAAGTTGTCGGATTAACGGGACGCGCCTGACAACATAATAACAACAAAACGTGCAACCCGACAACTTATTTCTCCAACCTGGCAACGGCGTAGCGGGCAACCCGACAAGGCGAGCGAAGCGAACTTACAACCCGACAACTTCTTCCCCTACCCGACAACTTTTTTTTGTACAAATCAAAAAAAGTATACTTTTGTCGCGGAGAGTTGGCAGAGCGGTCGATCGCGGCGGTCTTGAAAACCGTTGGCCCTCACGGGTCCGGGGGTTCGAATCCCTCACTCTCCGCTTCTAAACAAAAAGCCTTGATTTGTTCTAAATCAAGGCTTTTTGCTTTTCCCGGCCTTTTACTTCTTCATTCGGTTTTCGGTATTCGATTTTTAATCTCCATTTTTCCAATTCGTCATTCCCTTCGACTACGCTGGTTTCGACTAATTTTGACAAACTGGTTTCGACGGTTTCGACTACGCTGGTTTCGACTACGCTCAACCACCACAACCCCGCGCTTTCTTTTGTTACAGCAGTTTCGTAGCCCAGGCGTTTACGCCTGGGTTTACGTGAACGACAAGAGAAATATTGAGGGCATTTATGCCCTTCTCAGATAACCGATGAAATATTGTAAGGGCGTAAACGCCCTGCAAGAAATTGCGTGACCGCTTCAAGTCCCAGCCATGAATGGCGGGGCTACGGAGCCGTGGATGCGTTTGGTAAAATGCAGGAACAAGAAGGTTCCCATCTTAAAAGCAAATTTTCGATAGCAGCTGAATAGCTACGTTTTACTTCACCATTCGGTTTTTGTTTTTTTAAATTTTTGTTAAAGCTATTTTAATCCAGCTCTTCAGCCTCCTTCTTCAGCCTCCTTCTCCATCCCACTATCCACGTTATGTGTACTTTTGGCGACTAAAAAAATTGGGTAGCTGATGCCAGAAGTTGATTCGACAAAGAAAACCAAAGGAGTGCTTCATCCGCGCAAGCCACAGCCGGCAGCGGGGCCTCGCAACTACCGGCAATATCTGATCCGTCTGCGACGGCAAATGATCCGCAGCGCGGTGGTGATCATGCTCCTGGCAGTGGTAGCTTTTATGAACCGCAGCCTTATCTTCGACCACATCCTGCTGGCACCCAAAAATCCCGACTTTTTCACTAACGTGCTGTTTTGTAAAATAGGCACAAAGTTCAACATCCCCGATTTATGTTTTGATGCTTCGGCACTCAAGATTATCAATGTGAACATGGCCGGGCAGTTTCTCACTCATTTGTATGTTTCCATAGTTGCCGGCGTAGTGGTAGCGTTTCCTTATCTGCTTTACGAAATTTGGTCGTTTCTCTCTTTTGTACTTAGCATCAAAAGCCGGCGCGCCACGCTGGTCATTATGATAGTGGGTACTCTTTTATTTGTCGCGGGACTGCTGTTCAGTTATTACCTCATCGTTCCGCTCACCGTTAACTTCCTAGGAACCTATTTCGTGAGCGGGCAGGTGGCCAACCACGTGATGCTTGGCAGCTACATCGGCACCGTTGCCTCACTATGCCTGGGGGTGGCGGTCTTTTTCGAGTTACCAATCTTCATTTTCTTTCTGGCGCGCTACGGCATTGTGGGGCCAAAAATGCTTGCAAAACAGCGGCGCATCATGGTCGTGGTGATCCTGATTGTTTCGACCATCATCACCCCACCCGACGTCATCAGCCAGATTATGGTGGGCATCCCGCTGTTGGTGCTTTACGAAATCAGCATCGTGGTGGCGCGCAGCGTTTGGCGGAAGCCGGCAGAGTCGTAGCAATTTGGTTTCTTTGCACAGGTTTTTAGAATGAATTAAATGTAAATGGTGTCCGGGTAAAAACAATAGATTCTTCTCCGCCGGTTGGCGGATCAGAAAGACAAGGGTTTGCGATGAGTTGGAAGATGGAGGGCTTAGTCGGCGGCTGCGTCGCCGACTAAGCCCTCCCAAGAACCCTAACAACCTGTCATTCTGAACGAAACGCAGTGGAGTGAAGAATCTATTTATGAAAAATGATGTTTACCGGACAACAATGAATATCAAAAAAAATAAAGTGAAAGTACACCTCCCCAAACATCTGAAGACAGCGCTCAAGATCATCCTATCTTTGGGCATCCTGGCTTTTGTACTTTACAAAATCGATACAGGGGCGCTGTTGGAAGTTTTTGCACGGGTACAGCCGCTGTGGCTTTTGATGGCGCTGCTATTTTTTGCTTTATCAAAATACATTTCAGCTTTTCGCTTACGCAGATTCCTACACAACACCGGCATCGACATTAGCGCCAGCTTCAATCTGAAACTCTACCTGCTGGGCATGTTTTACAATTTGTTTCTGCCCGGCGGCATCGGTGGCGACGGCTACAAAATCTATCTGCTCAACAAACGATACGACGTAAAAGCGCGGAACATCTTCTGGGCTATCCTGCTCGACCGCGTCATGGGGTTGCTGGCGCTGTTTTGTCTGGCTGCTGCCCTGGCCACCGCCGCTACCCTCCCCCACTTTTACAAAACCTACTCCTGGCTGCTCATCCCGCTGGCCATCATCGCTTTTTATTTTTTTATAAAAATCTTATTCGATCGTTACCGCGACATTTTTACCATTACGTTGCTGCAATCCTTTCTGGTTCAGCTTTCGCAAATGGTTTCGGCATTTTTTATCCTGCAGGCAATCGGCGTAAGCGATGCCACAATCGATTATCTGTTTATATTTCTGATCTCCTCCATTGTGGCGGCGTTGCCCATCACGATAGGTGGCGTTGGCTCGCGCGAAATCACTTTCCTGCTGGGGGCGCAGGTGATGCAACTCAGCACCAGCAACAGCATTGCGCTAAGCTTGTTGTTTTATATCATCACCGCCCTGGTGTCGCTCACCGGAATTTATTACAGTATCAAAACCGAAAAATTAAAATAATTGGCTCTTTGGGATCATGATTAAAACTTTGCAAAAATATCCGCTCATTCTCTACGCCACCGGTGGTATTCTGTTGATAATTGCGCTGCTGATCAACCTAGGCAGGATTAACATTTTTATGGCTGTGGATGAAGCTACGCGCGGACTGGTGGCGCTCGAGATGATGATTTCGGGCAACTACGTTACGCCCACCATTTACGGCGACTTTTACTACAACAAGCCGCCACTCTTCCCATGGATTTTGGTTGTGTTTTTCAAACTTTTTGGTATGAGCGAAATGGTGCTGCGCCTGCCCACCGTGCTGTCGCTCATTGGCTTTGGTTTTACCATTTATTATTTCGTCTCACGCGAAATGGGCAAACAAGCGGGCATCATCACCGCTTTCCTGTTTGTCACTTTGGGGCGATTGCTGTTTTGGGAATCGCTGCTCGGCTACATCGACACCACTTTTTCGTGGGTAATCTACACCATGCTGATGGTGGTGATTTATCATTTCCGGCGAAAGCAATATCTGCAACTCTTCCTTCTCTCCTACCTGCTGATGACGGTTGGTTATATGCTCAAAGGCTTGCCAGCCATCGTTTTTCAGGGCATCACGCTACTGGTGGTTTTCATCTCCGAAAAGGAATGGCGCCGGCTTTTCAATTGGCAGCATGTGGCAGGAGCAGGCGTTTTTGTGGTGCTGGCGGGAGGTTATTATCTGATGTATCATCATTACAATTCGCTGCAAAATGTTTTCGCCACTTTGTGGAGCGAATCGACCAACCGCACGGTGGCCACACAAGGTGTGAGCCTCACATTGCAGCATTTGTACAAGTTTCCGGTGGAGATGCTCTACCATTATCTGCCCTGGACGCTGCTGCTGGTTTTTACGCTGGTGCGCGGATTTTGGAAAAAGGTTTTTCAAAATGGTTTCCTCAAACTAAGCCTGCTGGTGCTGCTTTTCAACCTCATCCCCTACTGGACGTCGCCGGATGTTTACCCCAAATACATCATGATGCTGGTACCTCTGGCACTGTCGGTTTTTGTATTTTTTTATTTAGAAAACAAAAAACAAAACAAACGACTTTCCTCAATAATGGAATGGGTCTTTTTTGGCGCTGGAATTCTGCTAACCATAGGCTACCTGGCGCTTCCGCTGATACCACAATTTGCCGACACGCCCGCCGCCAAAACCGTTGCCACCATTCTATTTGTGCTCTCGGCAATTTTGATGTATTTCTATTTCTACCTTCGCGACAAACGATTGATTATTTTTGCCATCGTGCTCATCGTGGGGCGCATTGCTTTTGGCTGGTATGTGTGGCCGCTAAGGGCTGAGCAGTTTGAAGTTTACGAAGAAGATGCCATCGAAGTGGCACAGATTACTGCCGATGAGCCTTTGCTTTATTATCACGCGCCCATGTTGCAATATGGAGCCACTTACGTGATGACGCGTGAAAAGCAGCAACTGATCCGGCAGGAGAAGCAGGAGCCGAAACCGGGAGTGTTTTACATCACCGACGACAACGGGCTGGCGCTAATCCGGCAAGAAAACCAAGTGGAAATATTTTATCAATATCCCAATGTGGAGGATGGCAGAAATCTGAATTTGATAAAGATCATGAAATGAAAAAAACGAAAATATCCATCATTGCGCCGCTTTATAACGAACAGGAAAATGTGGGGCAGCTCGCCGCCGAAATCATCGGAGTGATGTCGGCAACAGCCTACAATTACGAGGTGATCCTTGTAAACGACGGCAGTAGCGACGCCACCTGGCAGCGCATTGCTGATTTGCAGCAGTCGCATCCACAAATTACGGGTATCGATCTGGCAGGAAACTATGGCCAGACCATCGCACTTCGCAGCGGTTTCGAAAATTCTACCGGCGATATCATCATTTTTATGGATGGCGATCTGCAACACAACCCGGCAGACCTGCCACGGTTCATTGCGAAAATAGAAGAAGGCTTTGATATGGTGGGCGGTGCCAAAGTAAAACGCCCGGAGAACTGGTTCAAGAGCAGCTTATCACGATTTGCGCACTGGCTCATCCACCGCATCTCCGGCGCCGACATGACCTACTTCGGCGCCACCTTCCGCGCCTACCGCCGATACCTGCTCGAAGAGTCGAACATGATTGGCGACGCACATCGCTTTCTGGGCGCTATCCTGGCGCGAAAAGGCATCCGCCAAACCGAAATCCCTATCGAAATACGACAGCGGGTAGCCGGCACCAGCAGCTATTCGCTCAAGAAAGTTTATCTGGTGATCATAGATTTGATATTTCTAAAATTCACCATCTCCTACATGAACAAGCCCTTCAGACTCTTTGGCGTCACCGGTGGACTGATGTTCATCGTCGGACTACTGCCCACGGTGTACCTCGTCATCGGCTCACTGTTTTTCCATTTCCACCTGCGCATAGATTATCTGGTGGAGTTTCTGTTTTCGATCTTCGTCATGATCATGGGAATGTTGCTGGTGAGTTTTGGGCTTATTGCCGAAATTGGCATCTATAACTACTATGCCCGTGGCAACCACAGCCCTTACAGCGTCCGGCGCATCATAAGGGAAAATCATAAAAAACAATAAAGCAAACCACAAATAAGCCTCAACATCAATATTCAATAACCAAACCCGTCACGAATTTTTCCATTTTGATTTTCGGTTTTTAATTAAAAAGAAATAAGAATGACTGATAAACGCCTGATCATAAATGCAGACGATTTTGGATGGGATGAAGCAGCCACAGCCGGAATCGCGCATTTACTCGAAAAAGGGAAGATCAGCAGCACCACCATTTTGGCCAACTTCGCCACCGAAAACGATCTTGAAAAGGTACGTTCCATCGACGGAATCAGCACCGGCCTTCACATCAATTTGATCAATGGCAAGCCGGTGAGCCGACCGGAAGAGGTGGATACTTTACTCGATGCTGAAGGTAAGTTTTTGGGTGCTGGAAAATTGTACAAAAGGTTTTTGATGCGAAGGATAAATAAAGATCATATTGTGAAAGAGGTAGCGGCGCAAATCAAAAGCTTGCGCGAAAATGGTATCGACATCTCACACGCCGACAGCCACCAGCACCTGCATCAATTCCCCGGATTGGGAAAATGGATATTGCAGGCGGTGGCCGACAATGGAATCAAAAAAGTAAGAAACTGTCGTTTGACTCGTATTCATGCAGGACGCAGTGTAGTGATCGCACTATTTGCAGCAACAACATCACGCAATTTAAAACCTTTCCAACACCCGGATGCGCTGATAGCTGAGCTATCTTTTGGCAGCGATTATTCGGACGACTTTGCAAATCAACTACTGTCGTCCCATTTCCGCAAAGGTGATGTGTTCGAAATAATGACCCATCCGGCTACAGCCGACAAAACAGATTCGTACCTGCATCGCAAAGCAGAATTTGACTTTTGGGACACGCTACCGTTGAAAGAAATTTTGAGCGGGAATAAAATCAATATGATAAACTATCGCGAACTTTAGTTCTTTGAAGAGAAAAACCTCCTGAATGTTATTTTTAATTAAAAACATCCCCGCCGGCAACGGGTTTTCTTAACTTTGCCTACCTTATTGAAAAATGCATCATTCATATCCTTTCATTGGGAGAAATGCTGCATTAATTATTAGAGCTTTACATTTTAAATAAAGAAATACTGTAATGGATAAAAAGCAAATCGACCCAAAGATTATCGAAAGAGCCAACGTGTGGCTCACCAAGGATTACGACGCCGAAACCCGCGCTGCCGTGCAACGAATGATGGATGAGAATCCCGACGAACTCACCGAATCGTTTTATCAGGATCTGGAATTTGGCACCGGCGGCCTGCGCGGACTAATCGGCAGTGGCACCAACCGGATGAATAAATATACGGTAGGAGCCGCCACACAAGGGCTGGCCAACTATTTGAAAAAGGTTTATCCGAAAGAAAAACAACTTCGCGCTGCTATCTCATTCGACCCACGCAACAAAAGCGATTACTTCGCACAAACTACCGCCGACGTTTTCTCAGCCAACGGTTTCACGGTGTATCTGTTCGACGCGCTGCGCCCCACCCCGGAGCTTTCGTTTACCATACGCCATCTCAACTGCCACACCGGTGTGATGATTACTGCCTCGCACAACCCCAAAGAATACAACGGCTACAAAGCCTACTGGAACGACGGTGCGCAAATGATCCCACCGCACGACAAAAACGTGATCGATGAGGTAAAGAAAATACAAGTTAAGGATGTGAAATTTAAAGGCATCCCCGAAAATATACACATCATTGGCGAAGAGATAGACCGGCTCTATCTGGATGAAGTAGAAAAACTCTCGCTCTCGCCCACTTCTAATCACCGGCAGGCGGAGCTTCCATTGGTTTACACACCGCTTCACGGCACCGGCGTTAATCTGGTTCCGGCTGCGCTGGCGCGATTTGGCTTCGAAAATGTTTTTAAAGTGCATCAGCAGGATGTGGTGGATGGCAATTTCCCAACCATAGTTTCACCTAACCCCGAAGAGCCGGCAGCGCTGGCCATGGCACTCGACAAAGCACGCAAAGTAGATGCGGAGCTGGTGATGGCCACCGATCCCGACGCCGACCGTGTAGGGATAGCTGTGAAAGATCTCCACGAAAATTACGTCTTGCTCAATGGCAACCAAACCGCCACTCTGCTTACCTGGTACCTGCTCACCATGTGGGAACGCAAAGAGATGCTCACAGGCAAAGAATACATCGTGAAAACCGTTGTCACCACCGAACTCATCAGCGACATAGCCAGAAAACACAAGGTAGAATGTTATGATGTGCTGACAGGTTTTAAATGGATTGCGGAAGTTATTCGTGAAAACGAAGGCAATAAAACCTTCATTGGCGGTGGCGAAGAAAGTTACGGATACATGATCGGCGACTTTGTGCGCGACAAAGATGCTGTTGCCTCCTGTGCCATGCTCGCCGAACTGGCTGCCTGGGCTGCAAACCAGCGCAAAAACATCTTCGGTCTGCTGCTCGACATCTACATCGAATATGGTTTTTATAAAGAAAATCTTCTGTCTGTGACCAAAAAAGGCAAAGCCGGCGCCGAGGAGATTCGCAAGATGATGGAGAATTTCAGAACCAAACCGCCCAAAACCATCAATGGCTCGGAGGTGGTGATGATAAAGGATTATCAGGAGCAAGTGCAAAAAGACCTGAAAAACGCAAAAGAAACCGCCATCAAATTACCCAAAAGCAACGTATTGCAGTTTTTTACTGCCGACGGCACCAAGATAAGCATGCGGCCATCGGGCACCGAACCCAAGATAAAATTCTATTTTGGCGTAAAAGGCGAACTAAAATCTGCCGCCGACTACGACAAAGTTAATGAGGCGCTCGACAAAAAGATTGATGCCGTAATCAGCGACATGAAACTGAAATAAAAACAAGCGACAAGCTCGAAAACTAAAAGCGCCACTTCCCGATAAGAAGTGGCGCTTTTTGATTGAAATCACTCTGAAACGATCCTAACAAATATAGTTTGTCACGGAAGAAGATTGTTTACCAATACGGTGTCGCGCACCGAATTGCTGCCCTTACCAAAAGCTTTGAGCGTTACGATAAAACTATCATTTTCTTCGTACAAATGCGTTGGTGAGGTGGCCGTACTTGCAGTACCATCGCCAAAGTTCCACTCGAAAGTCTGAGCATTTACGCTGGTGTTGTTAAAAATAACCTGCCCGGCAGAATCCGTCAATTGCCAGGTAAATGCAGCTTTCGGCTCCTTTTTGTCGTCGTCATCTTTTTTGCAGCCAATGGCCAGCAACACAAAGAGCACAAGAACCCACGGTAAATATTTTTTTGTAAAAGTCATAAAAAATAATTTTAAGATTTGACGGCAAAAGTAGTGCTTTGTTTTGGAAAATAATTGCATCGAGCAAAACAGGCGGAGTAACTTGTGGGGATTTTAAAAATTTTAGCAGTGTTTTGAACCGGGATTTTTAAAATTATTTATTTTCTTTGCAAATTAAGTCGGCAGCACCACAGGCTGTCGTGTATCTAAATCGGATGTGAAGCATTGATTAAGAAGGTGTTTCACATATTTTTTTTAATAAAAAATACTATTTTCATGAAAATCGCAAAGAACAAAGTAGTAGGAATTCATTACACACTCACCGATGATCAGGGCAACACGCTCGATTCTTCTGACAGCCGCGACCCATTGTATTATCTGCATGGCAATGGCAATCTGATACCAGGCCTGGAGCGGGAGCTGGAAAACAAAAAGAAAGATGATGCTTTTAAAGTAACCATTCAGCCGGAAGATGCATACGGCAAACGCAATGACGAGATGGTTTATGAACTTGACCGTTCCAAATTTCCCAATCCTAAAGAGATCGAGCCAGGCATGACTTTCACTTCACAAACCAACGAGGGCGACATCCATCTCACAGTTGTAAAAATAGAAGGCGACAATGTTACGCTTGATGCCAACCATCCGCTTGCCGGTCAGAAACTTACTTTCGACGTAAAGGTGGTGGAGGTGCGCGATGCCAGTGCGGAAGAACTCGAACACGGCCATGTGCATGGGCCTGATGGTCATCATCATTAGCAAATTGGCCGGAAGCCAAATCCTGTAAGAGATTTTTTTCGGAAAATGTTTTGTTAATTCAGAATTAATCCGATCTTTGCACGCCGAAAAACGGGAGACCCCTTTGGGGTACGTTCTTTAAAAGATAGGATGGAGAGGTGGGTGAGTGGCTGAAACCAACAGTTTGCTAAACTGTCGTACCTGTAACGGGTACCGGGGGTTCGAATCCCCCTCTCTCCGCTTTTTCAGGATGAGTTCTTAAAAATAATAGTACGGGGTATAGCGTAGTCCGGTTAGCGCGCCTGCTTTGGGAGCAGGAGGTCGTAAGTTCGAATCTTACTACCCCGACGCAGTAAATCAAGGAGTTAAGTTAAATCTTGACTCCTTTTTTATTTTACGGTGTAAACAAAAGTCCGGATAGTGCGTCACACTTTAAGGCGTGAAGATCGATGTTCGAATCTTACTACCCCGACATTGAAAAACAGGGAGTTAGAGTAAAATCTAGCTCCCTGTTTTATTTTGATTTTAAATACAGCATTTTGACTTCTAACTTTTTGCCCACGAATCCCGCAATCGAGGTCAACCTGTTAGTGCTGAAATTCGAGATTTAAAATTCATTCGTAAGCCTAAAATCCAATTCCTACTTACTACCTACTTCTTCATCATATCTCATCTGTGCTTACTGCCCAACTGCCGACTGTTTTCTCACCCCTGATAACGATATGCGATGCAGTTGATGTTCATGCCGGCGCCTACAGAAGCGAAGAGCAGCAGGTCGCCCTGATTGAGGTCGTGTTTTTCGATGCAGGTGCCTTTGCGGATGCGGTCGTAGAGTGTGGGGATTGTAGCTACCGAGCTATTGCCCAGCTTGCTGATGCTCATGGGCATGATGCCTTCGGGCGCCTGGCGTATTTTGTAAAGACGATAGAAACGTTTCACTATTTCGAAATCCATCTTCTCGTTGGCCTGATGGATAAAGATTTTCTTCACCTCGTCGATGGTGTGGCCTGACTTGTCGAGACACTCCTGCATGGCGTCGGGCACGTGGTTGAGCGAAAACTCATAAATTTTACGGCCAAGCATCTTCATGTAACTGATCTCTGGCCTGGAGCCTTTCTGGTAGCCGGGGCCACGATAAAGGTAAAAAGCTTCTTTGTTGGCATAGGTTGCCATGCTGGTAGAGAGAATCCCATATTGCTGGTCGCTTTCGCTAATCTCCATCACCGTGGCGCCGGCGCCATCGGAGTAGAGCATCGAGTCGCGGTCGTTTTTGTCGACAACACGTGAAAGTGTTTCGGCTCCGATAACCAGGCAGCGCTTTGCCAGCCCCGACTGCATAAACGAGCGCGCCTGAATGGTTCCCTGTATCCATCCGGGGCAACCAAACACCACGTCGTAGCAAATGCATTTGGGATTGTTGATGTCGAGTTTGTTTTTCACTTTTGCAGCGATGCTGGGAAGCATGTCGGTTTGGACGGTACCAACTGGCACATCGCCGAAGTTGTGGGCCACAATGATGTGGTCAAGCGTTTCGGCGTCGATGTTGGCATCTTTTATGGCCTCCTGTGCCGCCAGAGTGGCAATGTCGCTGCACACCTGATCGTCGGTGGCATGACGGCGCTCTTCTATGCCGGTAATTGCACGAAACTTCTCACTTATTTGCGCATGAGGTTCAGCAAAAGCCACTCCTTCAACATCGAAAAACTGATTGACGGCAAAGTCTTCATTTTTTACCACACGAGAAGGAACGTAACTTCCTGTTCCTGTGATGAGAATATTTTTAAAACTCATTATTTAAATTCTATTTTATTTAAACCAAAGAGCGCTGTAAAAAAACTCCGTTACAACGCTCTGTTCCTCGTGATCCAGGCGGGATTCGAACCCACGACCCGCAGCTTAGAAGGCTGCTGCTCTATCCAACTGAGCTACTGGACCTCTTTTTTTTCCTTTTAACGGGCGCAAAGATACACACATTATGTTTTTGCCAAAATCAAAACTTCCATTTCCCTACACGCATGCGCTGCTACTAACCTTTTTTTTACTTTTGCCGGTATTATTGCTTTGATCATTATTTTAATAACAACAAACTATGAATATTTCTGTCGAAGTAAGTTATTATCCGCTCAAGGTTGAATACAAGGCTCCTATCAAAGATTTTATTGCACGCATCAGCAAGCACGAAGGGCTCAGAGCAGAAACCAACCACATGAGTACGCAAATTTTTGGTGAGTACCGTCAGGTGATGCAGGCACTTACCGATGAAATTTACAAGTCTTTTGAGCTTCCTCACTCCATTTTTGTGATGAAGATCATCAATGCTGACCTTCGATAAACTGCTCGTCCGTGAATGAATTTTTTAATCTTTTTTATCAAAACCTGTCCCACACCACCTGGCTCGAAGCTGTGGCTGTATTGTTTGGGTTACTGAGCGTGTGGTATGCCCGCAAGGAAAACATCCTGGTGTATCCAACTGGCATTATCTCGGTGCTTATTTACGTTTACATCTGCTATTTTGCCGGCCTTTATGCCGACATGGGCATCAATGGATTCTACTTTCTGATGAGTGTGTATGGCTGGTACAAATGGACGCATCTCGACAGCGAGGAGCAAACCATCGTCATCACTTTCAACACCGCAAAGCAGCACCTCTTGAGCATTGTAGGCACCATCGTATTTTTTGCAGTGTTGTACTATTTGCTTTCTAATTACACCGATAGCACTGTGCCTGCATGGGATTCAGCCACTACGGCAATATTTATCGTGGGCATGTGGCTGATGGCGCTCAAAAAAGTGGAAAACTGGATTTTCTGGATCATCGGCGACTTTGTGTCGATACCACTTTATTTTTATAAAGGCCTTGCCTTGACAAGCTTTCAGTTTACAGTATTTCTGATTCTGGCAGTTTGGGGCTACATCGAGTGGCGCCAAAAAGCAAGAGAGCAGCAACTATGCACAAGTTAACAAAAATTGCAATCACAGGTCCGGAATCGACGGGCAAGTCGATGCTGGCAAAACAACTGGCCAACCATTATCATGCGCTCTGGGTGCCGGAGTTTGCACGCTACTATTTGCAGGAGCTTGGGCGCGATTACGTTTTCGACGACGTCCTGCACATTGCCCGGCAGCAGCAAAAATCACAGCAGGCTTTCGAAGAATTATCTTCTGATTTGCTTTTCAGCGATACCGAGCTGCTGGTAACCAAAATTTGGTGTGAAGTGAAGTATGGCAGCTGTCACCAATGGATTGAGGAAAATCTGCAAAAGCAGGATTTTGATTTGTACCTGCTCACCGACATAGATCTGCCGTGGGAATACGACGAGCTGCGCGAACATCCGCACCAGCGTGAAATGCTTTTTAAACTTTACCAAAAGGCACTCGACAAGCAAGGTTTCCCTTACGTAATCATCAGCGGAACCGGAGAAAAACGCTTGCGCAATGCAGTGGAAGCTGTGGATAAGATGATGAGCCAACGGGTTGTTTCAAGCCCCAAAAGGGATAACAACCCTGGCAGGTGAGGAAGTTGTAAGGTTGTCGAATTTTGATTGAATAATTGCGATGCGAAACGCAAACCAAATATCTTTTATTAAATATCGTTAGTCCGCTCATGAAACAAGCTCATCCCTCCCGCCTCCACATTTTGTATCTGCCCCGCTGGTATCCGCACCGCTACGATCCCATGATGGGACTTTTCATCGAACGACACGGACTGGCTGTGTCACCACATGTCGACATTTCGGTACTTTACGTGCATGCTGATGAGAAGCTGAAAGGCAAAACTTACGAGATCGTTCATTCCGAAAATGGATTGTTTACAAAGCGTATTTATTTTAAAAAATCTGCAATAAAACCGGCTTTTCTGGCCAACCTGGTAAATTCCTGGCGTTTTGCCTTCAGCCATTTTAAGGGCATACGAATGATACGAAAGGAACGCGGGAAGGAAAACCTGGTGCACGTGCATGTGCTCACCCGATGTGGAGTTATTGCCCGCATCAACAAGCTGATACACGGAGTTCCTTACGTTATAACAGAGCACTGGACGCGCTATCTGCCCAACATGGACACTTATAGCGGTACGGTGCGTAAACTTTCGACACAGTGCGTGGTGCGAAACGCTGCGGCAGTGCTTCCCGTTACTGCCAACCTGCGCGATGCCATGATCGACAACAAGCTGCGCAACGATAATTATGTGGTAATTCCCAATGTGGTGGATATCCAAAAATTTACGCCAGCGCAAAGCAAAAGCCCACGGACACGCAAAAAGATCGTGCATCTCTCTTGCTTTACCGATAAACAAAAAAACATTTCGGGCATCCTTCGGGTGATGGAAAAACTAAGCCAGCAACGCGATGACTTTGAGCTTACCTTTATCGGCGATGGCGAAGACTTTGGCCGGATGCACCAACTTGCCGACGAAATGCATCTTACCGACAAAATCGTAAAATTTGCTGGTCTCAAAGAGGGTCAGGAGCTGGTGGAGCTGCTACGCCAGGCCGACCTGATGATTATGTTCAGCTACTTCGAAAACCTGCCGGTGGTTATCCTCGAAAGCTATGCCTGCGGCGTACCGGTAGTTTCGACGCGTGTGGGCGGCATCCACGAGCACCTCGACGAACGCCTGGGACAGCTTACCACTGCCGGCGACGAAGAGGAATTTATTGCTGCGCTCAACGATACACTGGATAATCTGGATCGCTATAAGAGCGAAACTATCAGACGCTACGCCGTCGAGCATTTCAGCAATGATGTGATTGGTAAATCTCTTTTTGAACTCTATCAATCGGTAGCACGAAAATCCAAATAATCTCAAAAGATTTTTCCCACAGTTTTTTAATGATGAATCATCAGTTACTGTGCTCAACAAGATCATAAATACTTTCGGTACACGTGTGGCCATAGCGGTTATCAATCTGCTGATTGCCGTCATGGTATCCAAAATGCTGGGCACCGATGGCAAAGGAGTGCAGAGCCTTGTTCTTGTCAGCATCACCTACATCCTGGTTTTTGCCAATCTCATGGGGGGCGGCGCGCTGGTTTATCTCACACCACGTTTTCATTTTCAGACACTGGCTGTGCCCGCCTATCTTTGGGCTGCAGCCAACAGCCTGGTTTTTTATTTTGTATTAAAAGTATTCGATCTGGTGCCACAGTCGATGGTTTTACACGTAATTATTCTGGCCGCCATCAATGGGTTTACTTCTATCAATGCCTCCATCCTTATCGGCAAAGAAAAGATCAAATCTTCCAATTCTATCATGCTGTTGCAGGTGGTGATAAGTGCACTGAGTCTGGCCGGATTTTTTTATGTGGCCGGCCTGGCCAGCATCCACAGCTACATCATCACTCTGTACATTGCTTTCGGCAGCGCTTTCGTGTTAAGCCTCATCCTGTTGCGCCGCCATACTGAGGGTTTGCGTCGTGCAACCTGGAAAGAATACCGCACCGCCTCCTATCAGATGCTGCACTACGGTTTGCTCAATCAGTTGGCGCACATCGCCCAGTTGCTAAGCTTCAGGATGAGTTACTACTGGCTCAATGATTTGTATGGTGAAGCAGAGGTGGGCATTTACTCCAACGGCACTTCACTGGTGGAATCGATATGGTTGGTAAGCCGCAGCATCTGCATGGTACAATATGCGCATATTGCCAACAGTACCGACAAAGCTTCCTCGCAGAAACTCACAGCACAGCTCACGGTGGCTGCACTGGTGCTCAGCGCCGCACTTTTGCTGGTGCTGGTGATTCTTCCGCCTGCATTTTTTGTATGGCTATTCGGCCCCGGCTTTGGCCAGGTGGGAGCCGTGATCCTGTCGCTGGCTCCCGGCGTGCTGCTGTTTAACGTGGCGCTCATCGTAGGACATTATTTTTCAGGCACCGGAAAATACCACGTCAATACCATTGCCTCTTTTGCAGGATTGGCGGTTGCTGTGGTTTTGTATAGTTTAATGATTCCTGCTCTGGGAATTACCGGTGCCGGCTGGGCTACCAGTATTTCCTATTCTTTTACAAGCCTTATCGTGGTTTTGTTTTTCGCCCGCGAAATGGTTATCCGCCGCAGCGATATTATCCCCCGAAAAGGTGAAATAAAAACGCTGATAGCTGAAGTGATGCATTCTTTGGGGAGAAGATGACGCTGGACGCAAGGCGCATAGAGCTTGGCGCAAGGCGCGGGATCATTCCCAATTCTATTTTTTTGAATATCGAACCGAAGAATATCGAATCTCGAATAATGAAATAAAAAACTACTACTTGCCAACGGCTGGCCGCCCACAACCTAATTCCTGATCATCCATCGGCTGCATCTTTAGTCACATCAAAAAAAAGCGCCAATCTACGGGGAGTAGACTGGCGCAGGCATTGGGGGGACAATATAGTGAGTTTAAATTAAGGAGTCTGTACAAAATCAGGCTCAACAGTATCGTTTTTTAATAATTGGTTTTCAGGGGACGTTGTAATCATTGGCTAAAAAAAATCAGTCATTTTTTTAGAATCAGATCAACAGCATTGTTTACAGGTTGGTATTTCCAACTTTTCGGGCGGCAGTTTTGACCTCTTCAACTGCTTTGGCAGCAGCGCGTTGCACTTCCTCTTTTCCGACGTGCACATCTTTTTTGAACTTGTTCAACTGGCCTTCAAGATATTCCTTCTGGCTCTCAAAGGTATCGACTACCGACTGCGAAACGTCTTTCATGGTTGATTTGAGCTTTTCCGCGGTTTCAGAACCCTTATCGGGAGCTATTAATAATCCTGCCACTACGCCGGCAATGGCACCTGCCAAAAATCCGGCTAATACATTTACTTTACTCATAATATTTATTTTTTATGGTTTAAAAAACTTGATTCATTTCTTTCTATTTCCAGCCTCTAACTCCACCGCCAATCAGCGAAAGCAACAGAAGAACGACGAAAATAAAGAAGACAATTTTGGCTATTCCAGCTGCTCCGGCGGCGATACCACCAAAACCAAGCACCGCTGCCACCAGGGCTACGATAAGAAAAATTATTGCTAGTCTCAACATAATGTATTTGTTTTAAAGTTTAAAATAAGTTTACTAAATAAATTTTTCGTTCAAATTCAGGTTGGTATGCGTAAATATTATGCCATCAAAAAATGAGGGCTATAGCAAAAAAACTTCAACCGATTGATTTAATGGTGTTTAAAATAACATTCCTGACTTAATAATCGGATAATCATTTCCGTTTTCATGATAAGAATGTTCCACACTTGAGGCTAATAATCCACAAAAGCCACATGTCTGGTGGTTTGGAGCATTTATCTATTAGTACACATCCTCAAAGTTTTAACTACTAAATAAAGACAGCCGGCATATTTTTGGCCATGACTGGCGAAATTTTAAAACTGTAAACATGAAAAAATTAACTGTATTTACTTTTGTAATTCTATTAAGCAGCTTTAGCGCTATGGCACAATACAATTTTGCCATTGGCCTGCGAAGCGGCGGTACGTCGGGACTTACCCTAAAAAAGATGAACCCCGCATCAGCTTTCGAAGGCATCATCGGCTTCTGGCACGACGGACTGAGTGTTACGATCTTGTGGGAAAAGTATTCTCCCGCCTTCAACGAACCGGGTTTTAACTGGTACTATGGCGGTGGCGGACACGTAGCTTTTTATGGCGACGACTTCGACGGGCGTGGCCCTTCATGGTATCACCATCATTACGATGAGGATGATACGGGCGTGGGGTTGGGAATCGATGGAATTGTTGGGTTGGAATACAAAATACCCAACGTGCCCATTGCCATCAGCCTCGACGTGAAGCCTTATTTAGAAATAAATACCGACGGAGGAGTTCACTTCTCTCCCGATCCGGGCCTCGGAATTAAGGTAGCTTTTTGATGAAACAATTAGCATAAAAAACGGATGAAAAAGAAACAGATCAAACACAAGCTGAAGGATTTCTTCAGGATAACCAAGAATGCGGTGCTCAATTTTGGCAGCAACAATCCGCTAAACCTGGCCGGCACCACATCTTATTTTGCCTCCTTTTCGCTGGCGCCCATCCTTATCATTATCATCTCCCTGTTTGGACTGCTGGTAGGCGACGACACCATGCGCACCAAACTCTTCGAGGAGCTTAACAAACTCATCGGGCAGGACAGCAGCCTGGTGCTGCAAAATGCCATCGATAACTACGAACTTACTAAAGACAGCGGCATCGCCACCATCATTGGCATCATCTTTTTTCTGGTGTCGGCCACCACATTGTTCGGCATCATGCAGGGTTCCATCAACTATATCTGGCGCGTAAAGGTGAAGAGTAACATCAAGATGAGTATTCTGAAACTCCTCAGAGACCGTGTATTTTCATTTGGTGTAATCCTTAGCCTCGGATTCTTACTTCTGGTATCGCTGATAGTAGATGCTTCCATCGCTTTTCTGCGCGCTTTTCTGTCGCAGCATTTTGGTCCCGACATGATAATTTTTGCACAGATTATAAACCTGACGATCTCGTTGGGCATCGTGGGGACCATTTTCACCATTATCTACCGATTCCTGCCTGATGTAAAAGTAGAATGGAGCGCTGCCTGGTTTGGCGGAATCTTTACTGCTGTGCTGTTTTCTTTAGGCAAAATCGCCATCGGGATGATCATCGGCAGCAGCAACATGGGAGTAGTTTACGGCGCCATCGGTTCGTTTATCATCATCCTCATCTGGATCTATTACGCCTCCTTTATCCTTTATTTCGGCGTAGAGCTTACCAGGCAGTTTTCGCTGCTTTACAAGCACGAAAACGAGCCGTTGAATTTTGCGGTACCATTCCGAATCATTCAGGAAGATGACGATGGTGAAAGAGAAGAAAAATCGGTAGAGCATGCCATTTCAAACGAGACAACCCGAAAAAAGATGGGTGGTTAAGCAGGGAAGATGGCGGGTTTTGAACTACACGGTTCTCAGCCTTTGCAACTGGAAAATTTCTTTTAAAACTTTTGACATTAAAACAAAAAAACGGAGCCACTTGCGTGACTCCGTTTTTTTTGGATTGTCGCCATTAGCAAACAATCGGTTGTTAATCTTTTCGACGTTTCTTGATGAAGGCTACCACAATGGCTATTACTGCCAGCACCAAAAGTACGTGGATAAAAAGCCCGATGATCTTAAATGTCAGACCTAAAATCCAGCCCAACAGCAGCATTGCAGCAACGATAAAAAGTAGCGTTTTCATAATGGAAGTATTTTACAGGCGGTTGATTTCGTCGATCAATTCCTGCTTAGCACGTCCGGTGCGTTGCTGAAGCCGACCCAGTAGTTGGTCTTCCTGTCCTTCGAGGTAAGTAAGATCATCATCGGTAAGGTCGCCATATTTTTCTTTCAGTTTGCCTTTTACCACATTCCATTTTCCTTTAATTTCCAGCTTATTCATAGTTGTAATATTTAAGTTTGTAAATAATGTGATGAAGCTGGAAAATTTTGTGCCATTTGCCTACGAAGAATTCATCCTATTGAATTACAATCATTTATAACATTATACTGGTAAATTTGGTAAATAGTGTGGCAGATACATGTGAAGTCTTCTCCACACCAGATTCCACAACTTTCTAAAACGAAAAATGAGCCTTTCGGCTCATTGTTGGTAATCTGTTATGTGGCTTATTGTTTATGAATTTCTTTCCAAAATTCTTCTATCATTTTCCGGTTGAAGGCCTTCATTTCGCCGGGTGCGTTCATTGCATATTTATCATGGTTCCTGGCTTTCACTTCTATTGCGGCACTATCTTTCCCTACAAATCTTTCATGGTTTTTATTCTTTTAGAATTAAAAAGATAAAGAGTTGTTTTCTTAATTCTTGCCCTTGTCTTGTCCGACTTAGACTGCAGCTTTAGAATGCGATCCTGCGATGTCAAGCTTCATTTCTGAAAGTTTCTCGCCGCCCCTTATACCAAAATCGAGCGTGCGGATGGGGAATGGGATCATAATATCGTTTTCGTCGAAGGCTTCTTTTATTTTTATAATGGCATTGTTGCGCACCACCAGAAAGCCCGGGTCGCCAGGATATTTTATCCAGAAGCGTATGGTAAAGTTGATGCTGCTGTCGCCAAATTCGCCGTAATCAAATCCGATGTTGTCTTTGTCAATTACACCTTCCAGATTTTTTATCGTTTCGAGTGTCACGCGCTGCACCATTTTCAGGTCGTCGCCATAGGAAACGCCAATTGACAAATCGATTCTTCTTTTACCGATTGCCGAATAGTTGGTGATGGGATGTTGCATCACATCTTTGTTGGGTATAAAAACTTCCTGCCCCTGAAAGGTCTCTATCACCGTTACACGCAGATTGGTGCGCTTGGCAGTGCCCATTACATCATTTACTTTTATCACCTGCCCAATTTCAAAGGGTCGGCGAAAAGCCAGAATAACTCCCGAAATAAAGTTGGCGGTGATATCCTGAAAAGCAAAGCCCAGCGCCAGTCCGAGAATTCCTACACCAGCAAGTATCGACGTTACAGCTTTATCAAGCTGAAGTATGCTAAGGACTATAAAAATCCCCACAATGAGTATCGACCACTTGATAATGGTGGCAAATAAACCTTCCAATGCTTTGTTTTCGGAGGTTTTTGAAAATAACTTTTTGAATATTTTGGCCGCAAATTTTGCCAAAACAATAAATATAATCAACAGTACGATGGCTACTGCCAGGTTGGGGATCATGCTTACAAAGGTTTCGAGCCACCCTTCTATTTTGTCCAGAACTGTTGCTACAGGCTTTTCTATATCCATTTTATCCATATCTGCCGATGCTTTCTATAATTTTCTTAATGATGTTTTCCAACAAGAAAATTATTTCCTGCGCACGGATGCCATAATGATTCCAACCACAGCCACAGCGCCGCTAAGGATTACGGGCGTCCAGTTGGCCGAGCTAACGGCAACGTCCAATCCAAAAACCGAAAAAGTTTCGGAGTCGTTCATGGCCTGTATTCCAAACACTAACAACCCGATTACACCCACTACAATTAGTATGATTCCTGCTACTCTCATGATGATTTTATTTTTAGTTTTTAATAAAAAAACTTGACTTGGCTAACATCATGCCACCAGGCTAAAAGACGATGAAAAGTACGGTGAAGCCTTATTGCAGTAGCTTTGAAGAAATTGCAGACAAGCTTTTTTGTTGGTAAGATAACTCCACAATTGTAGCAGATAAACCTCACTGGCAGTACTCGGGCAAAAAAAAACGCCGACACAAGGCCGGCGATTTTTAGTAGTAAAACAAAACTCAAATATTCTTGATTGAAATTTATTTGGATTTTGTTATTTGATCATTGGAACGTGATTCCATTAATCTTGCAAAAAAGGATATTTGTAACTTACAGGAGGCACGAAGCACTCCTTGATGGTACGTGGGCTTAACCAACGTAGCAGGTTAATTTTCGAACCGGCTTTGTCGTTTGTTCCTGAGCCACGGGCACCGCCAAAGGGCTGCTGATTAACCACTGCACCTGTAGGTTTATCGTTAATGTAGAAGTTGCCTGCAGCATGTTTTAAATGCTTCATTACATACTCTATCACGTAGCGGTCTTTAGAGAAGATGCTTCCGGTAAGGGCATAGATAGAGGTGTTGTCGATCTCTTTCAGAACCTGATCAAAATCCTTGGGATCATAAACATAAACAGTGAGAACTGGTCCAAAAAGCTCTTCTTCCATCGTAGCATAATGCGGATCGGTAGTAAGCAAAATGGTAGGCTCGATAAAAAAGCCTTTGCTCTTGTCATATTTGCCACCGTGAAGGATTTCCACTTTGTCATCCTTGCGAGCACGATCAAGCACAGCTGCGAGTTTGTCGAAGGAGGCTTCATCAATAACAGCATTCACAAAGTTGGAAAAACTCTCAACCGTACCCATTTTTATACTTTCAAGATCCCGCTTCATCTCTTTCAACACTTCATCCCACATAGTATTAGGAATATAGGCCCGTGATGCAGCCGAGCATTTCTGCCCCTGGTATTCGAAAGCGCCGCGTGTTAAGGCAGTAGCTACCTGCACCGGGTTAGCCGACTCATGTGCCAATACAAAGTTCTTTCCTCCCGTTTCACCAACAATGCGCGGATAGGCTCTAAATTTGGAAATGTTGGTTCCGATTTCTTTCCAGATACTTTGGAATACTGCAGTACTTCCGGTATAATGAATTCCGGCAAAAGCAGGATGCGAAAAAATAATCTTTCCAGCCACTGGTCCACGAACAAAGATCAGGTTGATAACACCATCGGGCAAGCCAGCTTCCATAAATATCTCCATGATGATACGTGCTGCGTAGATCTGTGTGTCGGATGCTTTCCACACCACCGTATTGCCCATCATTGCAGGAGCCGAAGGCAGGTTACCAGCGATAGCCGTAAAGTTGAAGGGAGTAAGTGCAAAAACAAATCCTTCGAGAGGGCGCTGCTCCAGGCGGTTCCACACCAGGTCGCCGCTATCGGGCTGTTCGCTGTAAATCTCGGTCATATATTGTACGTTGAACCGAAGGAAGTCGGCAAACTCACAAGATGCGTCAATCTCGGCCTGATGCGCCGACTTGCTCTGTCCCAGCATAGTAGCTGCATTGAGACGTGCACGGTACGGGCCTGAAATCAAGCCGGCAGCTTTTAGAAATATGGAGGCGCGCTGTTCCCACGGCATTTCCGCCCATTTCTCGCCTGCACGCAGCGCGGCATCGATAGCCATCTGTACATGCTTTTCATCGCCACGATGAAAATGACCCAGTAAATGTGCGCGTTCGTGCGGTGGACGAAGCTCCTGGAGATTTCCGGTGCGAACTTCCTTACCGTCAATAATCATTGGAACATCCACCACTTCTGATTTGGCAGCTTTCAAAGCTTCTACCAATTTAATACGCTCATCTGAGCCTGGCTTGTACGAAAGTACCGGCTCATTCTTGGCCGGCGGAACGAAAAACATACTTTTTTGCATAAATTCCTTTTTAAGTTGTTAATAATAATTTTTTAAGCTGATATGTTCAATTTTTCGATAGGTCGTCGAAAGCATATCGCTTGCAAAGCTAAGCTCAATTAACACAACAAATCATCAAATGGCCCTTCTGTTAGTTTTAGTTAGCCATCACTAAACCAAGTCACAACGTTACGGATAGTGGTCAAATGCCACGAAAGTAAGGAAGCCGGTTCGGGCTCTGGCTATTTTCAATGATTTTAAATTACACGATAATTAGCGTAAAAATTAAGTTTTGTCTTAATTTTGCCTTTCTCATCACGATTGTATTAATTGCATTATCGTCCTGAGTAAAATATTTCAGTACCCACCAAAAAGAACTGAAACGTGAACGATGTAATGATTTATGCAGTGATCACTCTGAGCGCCATCGGCGTTGCTGCAGCTGTAATACTGTATTTTGTGGCGCAAAAGTTTAAAGTAATCGAAGACCCGCGCATCGACGCGGTGGAAGAGATTGTACCGGGGGCCAACTGCGGCGGCTGTGGCTATGCCGGCTGCCGCGCTTTTGCCGAGGCGGTGGTGAATGCCGGAAATATGGATGGTTTTAACTGTCCCGTAGGCGGCAACGCAACCATGAAAGCGGTAGCGCGCATTTTGGGTCTGGAAGCCGAAGAAAAAGAGCCGCTCGTTGCTGTATTGCGCTGCAACGGCTCTTACGCACACGCTCCCAAAAAAGCCAACTACGAAGGCGCTACCACCTGTGCTTTTGCACATGGCCTCTTTTCGGGCGAAAGCGGCTGCCCCAATGGCTGTCTCGGCCTTGGCGATTGCGTGGAATCGTGTGCCTTCGACGCGCTGTACATGGATCCCGAAACCGGCCTCCCTGTAGTCATCGAAGACAACTGCGTGGCTTGTAATGCTTGTGTAAAGGCGTGCCCTCGCAATATTTTCGAGCTGCGCCCCAAAGGCAAAAAGGAACGCCGCATCTACGTAAGTTGTGTAAACCAAGAAAAAGGTGTGCATGCCCGTAAAAACTGTGAGGTAGCCTGCATCGGCTGCGGTGCCTGCGTTAAAGTGTGTCCGTTCGACGCCATCACCATGACCAACAACCTCGCTTACATCGACCCGGAGAAATGCAGGCTCTGCCGCAAATGTGCACCGGTATGTCCTACCAATGCAATCCTCGAGATAAACTTTCCACCGCGCAAAGAACGACCTGAAAAAGCCAAAGACGATGCACCCAAAGACCCCGACCCTACCCCGTTGCCACCACAGCAACCCGATATGTCGCAGGTTCATTAATTTTTTAAAAATGCACACGATCTCATAATAATAAAAACATGAGTTTGAAAACTTTCACCATGGGAGGCGTTCATCCTCCCGAACAAAAAATTTCGGCTTCTGAAGCCATCCGCACGCTGCCGCTGCCCGCCACCATTACGGTGCCTGTGTCGCAGCACCTGGGAGCTCCGGCAGCCGTGGTGGTAAAGCGTGGCGACCTGGTGAAAACAGGTCAGTTGCTGGCCAAAGCCACCGGTTTTATCTCCGCCAACATCCATTCTCCCGCCACCGGAAAAGTGGCCAAGATAGATGTGGTGCTGGATCAGTCGGGCTACAAACGCACCAGCGTGATCATCGAAACTACCGACGACGAGTGGATGGAAGATATCGACACCTCCGCCAATCTGATTCGTGAGATAACATTATCAAAAAAAGAAATCATCGACCGCATCCACACCATGGGCGTGGTTGGTCTGGGCGGCGCCACCTTCCCTGTGTATGTGAAGATGATGGTTCCCGAAGGCAAAAAAGCGGAATTGCTAATCATCAATGGCGTGGAGTGCGAGCCTTATCTTACCGCCGACCACCGCCTGATGCTTGAACGCAGCGACGAGCTTATGGTTGGCATCACCATTCTGATGCGCGCACTGGATGTTGATAAAGCTGTAATCGGCATCGAAAACAACAAACCCGACGCTATTCAAAAGCTGAGTGTACTTTGTCAGAAATATCCCGGCATCAGCGTGCAGGCGCTGAAAGTAAAATATCCGCAGGGTGGTGAGAAACAACTCATCAAAGCTGTAACAGGCCGTGAAGTACCTTCTGGCAAACTACCAATAGAAGTAGGTTGTGTGGTAGATAATGTGGGAACTGCCGTGGCTGTTTACGAAGCCGTTCAAAAAAACAAGCCGCTGATCGAGCGTGTGGTGACCATTTCCGGCAAGGCTGCAAAACGTCCGGGCAATTATTTGGCACGCGTGGGCACGCCCATCAGCACACTGATAGAAGCTGCCGGCGGCACGCCCGAAAATCTTGGAAAAGTTGTAGGCGGCGGCCCCATGATGGGCAAAGCACTGATGACTGTAGAAGCTCCTGTGGTAAAAGGTTCGTCGGGCGTGCTGCTGATGACCAATGAGGAAGCTCACCGGGTACCAATTCGTAATTGCATACGCTGTGCCCGCTGCACCACTGTTTGCCCGATGGGCTTGGAGCCCTACCTGCTGGCACAACTTGTAATGCACGAAAAATGGGACAAAGCCGAAAGCAACCGCATAATGGATTGCATCGAATGCGGCTCATGCCATTACACCTGCCCGTCAGGACGCCCGCTGCTCGACTACATCAGGCTGGGAAAAACCAAAGTAGGAACCATTATCAGAACGAGAGGAAAAAAATAAGCTATGAAATCTTTACTCACCATTTCGGGATCACCGCACGTACATACCGATGAGTCGGTTCGCAAGATCATGTTCACGGTGCTTTATGCAATGATTCCGGCCATGCTTGTGTCGCTTTACTTCTTTGGTCTCGATGCTGTGCGGTTGCTGCTACTTTCGGTGGCGGCATGCGTAGCCATCGAATATCTGATCCAGAAATATCTGATCAAAGGCGACCTGACCATTAACGACGGTTCGGCTATCGTCACGGGGGTGTTGCTGGCTTTCAACGTGCCCGCCAACCTACCGTGGTGGATCATCATCATCGGTGCCATCGTAGCCATTGGCATTGCCAAAATGGCTTTTGGCGGAATTGGCAAGAACCCCTTCAATCCTGCACTGGTAGCGCGTGTCTTTCTGTTGATGTCGTTTCCTGTGCAAATGACTACCTGGCCCGTTCCACAACCCAACTTCCCGCTGACCGACGTCATTACCGGCGCCACGCCATTGGGAATGCTCAAAGAATTGAAGTATTCGATGACGGCACCGGAAGCGCTGCAGCAAATTATGGGCGACACCCCTGATTACATCAACTACCTCATCGGCTTTCAGGGAGGTTCGCTGGGCGAAATATCGGCCATAGCGCTGCTGCTGGGCGCCGTTTTCATGCTTTTCCGCAAGGTCATCACCTGGCACATACCCGTTTCCTACCTGGTTACGGCCATGGGCTTTGCCGCCATCATGTGGTGGATTGATCCTTCACAATATGTCAATCCACTATTCCATCTGTTGACGGGGGGCTTAATGCTGGGCATTTTCTTTATGGCCACCGATATGGTAAGTTCGCCCATGTCGGCACGCGGGCAAATCGTTTATGGTGTGGGCTGCGGCGTCATTACAATGGTAATCCGTTTCTGGGGCAGTTACCCCGAAGGTGTTTCTTTTGCCATTCTTATCATGAATGCATTTGCACCTTTGATCAACAATGTCTTTAAGCCGGTACGCTTCGGTAAAGTGGTAGCTGTGAAAAGTTAAGTCTTAAAAAATATTTTATTAATAAAGAAAAAATACTGCGATCATCATGGCAAAAAAAGAATCGACATTTACAAACATGTTTCTGACGTTGCTCATCATAACAGTGTTTTCGTCGCTGGCGGCCAGCGGTGTTTACACCCTCACCAAGGAACCTATTGCTGAGGTGGCGCGCATGAAGCAACAGAAAGCCATCGAGCAGGTGATGCCGCCCTTTGAGAGCTACATCACCCGGGAGGTGATGCCTGCCAGCGGAGAAGATTCGATTGTTCTTTTCACAGGTACTGCCGGCAAAGATACCATAGGCATAGCTGTGAACACCTATAGTTACAACGGTTACGGTGGAATCATCAAACTGATGGTGGGATTTATACCCGACGGAACCATCCATAACATTGTGGTGCTTGAGCAAAAAGAAACGCCCGGACTGGGAACCAAGATGACCACGGATTGGAAAGATCAGTTTATTGGTAAAAATCTCAAGGATTTTAACTGTACTGTTAAGAAAGACGGCGGCCAGGTGGATGCCATCACGGCTGCTACTGTTTCTTCGCGTGCATTCTGCGACGCTGTCAACCGGGCTTATCAAACCTATCAATCGACCAACACGCCACAAAATCAATAAGGAGGAAGTATGAACCAATGGCAAAATTTTTCTAAAGGATTTTTTAAAGAAAGCCCTGTTTTCGTCATGCTGCTGGGGATGTGCCCCACGCTGGCGGTTACTAATTCAGCTATCAACGGGATGGGCATGGGGCTGGCCACCACCTTTGTGCTGGTGATGTCGAACCTGTCGATTTCGCTCATCAAAGACCTGATTCCCGGCAAAGTGCGCATCCCGGCTTTTATCGTTGTCATCGCATCGTTTGTTACGGTGGTGGATTTGGTGATGGCGGGTTATGCGCCGGCATTGCACGAACAACTCGGCATTTTTATTCCGCTTATCGTGGTCAACTGCATCGTGCTGGGCCGTGCCGAAGCCTTTGCCAGCAAAAACACAGTGCTTAGTTCCATCATCGACGGAGCAGGCATGGGTCTGGGCTTTGCCATGGCACTGACGCTTTTGGGCGCTGTTCGCGAACTGCTGGGCAACCTCTCCCTGTTTGGTCACAAATTTATCCAAGCCGACGGCATCCTCGTTTTCATTCTGGCGCCCGGAGCATTTATCGCGCTGGGATTTATGATCGCATTAATCAACCGTATCAAAAAAGTATAAACAGACATGGAATACATTCTCATAATCATCGGAACGGTATTGGTTAGCAACATTGTGCTGGCCAACTTCCTGGGCATTTGTCCTTTTCTGGGCGTCTCGAGCAAAATATCAACGGCAGCAGGCATGGGCGGCGCGGTGCTTTTTGTGATTACCATCGCCACCATCGTCACCTGGCTCATCCAACATTACATCCTCAACCCATTTGGTCTTGAGTTTCTTCAAACCATTGCATTTATCCTGGTGATTGCTGCTTTGGTGCAGGCTGTCGAGATCATCCTGAAAAAGGTAAGTCCGCCACTTTATCAGGCGCTGGGCGTGTTTCTGCCCCTCATCACCACCAACTGCGCCGTGCTGGGTGTGGCTTTGCTGGTGATACAGCGCGACTACAATCTGATTTCAGGAACAGTATATGCCATGGGCAACTCGCTGGGTTTTCTGCTTGCACTGGTAATCTTTGCAGGCATCCGCGAACACCTCGAACTTATGGATGTTCCCAAAGGAATGCGTGGAATGCCTATCGCGCTGGTAACAGCCGGCATCCTGGCACTGGCCTTCAGCGGATTTGCCAATTTGGTGACGTTTTAAATAGAATCGCTGCTCCTGCAAACGATTATAAACTAATCGTTTTGATTGGTATTGCAAGAATAAATGTGGATAATGTTTGGACGAGGTTGCTGTGGCTGCGGTGGCAGAGCTTGTCGAAGCCAGCTTGTCGAAGTCCTCGTCCACCTTATTTTACAGGCTGTGCCTGTTTAAATCATTTCAAATCAAAAACAGCAGGCCAAGCCTGCAAGAATAGATGTGGCTTAGGCTCAGCCTAAGCCGAACATTAGACAATCACCGATTGTAATTATCTGAACTGGTTTTTCAGTCTGATAAGTTTCTCTTTTTTGCACCTTCAACAATTACAAAGCGCATTTTTTATACTTTCGCCAGAAGTGCCACACCACCTACCCTTAAAATGAAAAGGCGTTATTAATATGGAAATTTTAAAAAATCATTCGTTAAAGCGATTCAACACCTTTGGCATCGAAGCAAATGCGCGCCTTTATGCAGAACTGAAAGAGCCTGGCGATCTACAGGAACTGCAGAAACACAAAGAATTCTCCCGGCACAAAACGCTGATTTTGGGTGGCGGCAGCAACATTCTTTTCACGGATGACTTTCCGGGGCTGGTGATTCACATCAATACGCAGGGCATTCGCATTGTTGGCGAAGGCTCCGATAGTATTTTGATAGAAGCCCAATCCGGAGTATTGTGGCACGAGTTGGTTTTGCATACCATCGACATGGGATTGGGCGGACTGGAAAATCTGTCGCTGATTCCGGGAAATGTGGGCGCTGCTCCTATCCAAAACATTGGCGCATACGGCGTGGAGCAAAAAGATTGCTTTGAATCGCTCACCGCCGCAAATCTTGCAACTGGTGAGATTAAGAAATTTGATAATAAGGAATGCCGGTTTGGCTATCGCGACAGCATTTTTAAAAATGAATTAAAAAATCAATTTTTGATACTGTCGGTAACGTATCGCCTAAAACGGAATCCAGTTTTCAATCTCGGCTACGGCGCTATCGCTTCGGAGCTGAAGCGGATGCAGGTAAAGGAAATAAACGCACACGATGTAAGCGAAGCGATATGTAGCATACGGCGCAGAAAGCTGCCGGATCCGGCTTTGATTAGCAATGCCGGCAGCTTCTTCAAAAATCCTGTAGTATCGGCAGCACATTATTTACGCTTACGCAAAAAATACCCCGAAATAGTGGCTTTTGATGCCGGTGAAGGCAACTACAAACTGGCCGCCGGCTGGCTCATTGAGAAGCTGGGATATAAAGGTTCGCGCATTGGCGACGCCGGCGTTTGTGCCACACAGGCGCTGGTGTTGGTAAATTACGGCACTGCCACCGGAAAAGAAATTTTGGCTCTGGCACAAAAAATCATGGATTCCGTGAATAAGGCATTCGATGTAAGATTGCAGCCTGAGGTAAATATTATTGGCAACGATGATTAAAAAGATAAAAATAGGATTTTTGTGGATGTATTACCATCTCGAGCTAATCCTTTGGCTGTTGATTTTGCTGGTACTGCTGCTGCCAATGCCCATTGATACGCATTTCACCCTGTGCCCGTTCCGCAATCTGGGCTGGCACTACTGCCCAGGCTGCGGCCTTGGACGCTCGTGCCACCTGGCGCTGCAAGGCAACCTCGGCGCCTCGCTGGCCATGCATCCGCTTGGAGTTTTTGCACTGATTGTTATTATTTTTAGAATATTTTCGTTAATCAAATTTTCAATTTATCAATCCAAAACTCAATCATTATGAACAATGCACTAAGGTATGTTCCCGAAGCAGTTGGGAACGAATTATTTTTTCTTAAGCAACTCATGGCAAATTTTTCCGACGAGCAGGCCGAAGATTTTTCACGCGTCTATCGCGCACGCCGCATGAACCCTAACCATATTTTATTCGCAACGTTTGCGGGATTTGTTGTAGTGGCAGGGATACAACGTTTTATGACCCGAAATGTCGGATTGGGGATTCTTTATCTGCTTACCGCCGGCCTTTGCTTTATCGGTACCATTGTAGACCTGGTTAATTATCAAAACATTACTTTCGAATACAACCGGCAAATAGCCGATGAGGTAATGATGATGATGCGGCGATAGCAATAAATTATTTCACCTGAAGCCGGCGTTAATGACTCTCCATTGACGCCGGTTTCTTATTTTTGCAGCTTTTCAAATAAATAAGAAAATTAGCGGTTTTCAACATCACAGGATCAAAAAAATAACCATGATAAGGGCAACAGCAAAACCAATAATGGCAGCAATCCTGCTATTTTTTTTATCATTAACAAATCTCAGCGCACAAACCGCCGGCACCTCCGGCGACCGTTTCGACCTTCGCCAGCACGAGGGCAACGCCTGGGTTGATTCGGTTTTTAATTCGCTTTCGCTAAAAGAGCGCATTGCCCAATCGATGGTGATCCGCACCTACTCCAACCGCGACCGCGCTTTTTACGACAGCATCAGCCGCATCATCCTAAAATACAACATAGGTGGGCTTTGCTTTTTTCAGGGTGATGCGCAGCAACAGGCACAGCTCACCAAATATTGGCAGGTGCTGAGCGAAACGCCGCTCCTCATCACCATCGACGCAGAATGGGGTCTGGGCATGCGCCTGAAAAATGCGTGGTCGTTCCCCAAACAAATGACCCTGGGCGCCATCGCCGACAATGAGCTGATTTATCGGATGGCCTACAAAATTGGCAAACATTGCCAAAGCATTGGCACGCAAATGAACTTTGCGCCCGTTGTCGACATCAACAGCAACCCGGCAAACCCGGTCATCAACTTCCGCTCTTTTGGCGAAAACCCGCATCAGGTAGCTGTCAAAGGCGCTGCCTATATCCGCGGCTTGCAGGACGCAGGCGTAATGGCTTGCGCTAAACATTTTCCGGGCCACGGCGACACCGACAGCGACTCGCACTACACCCTGCCGCTGCTCAACCACAGCCGCCAGGTTATCGACAGCATCGACCTGGTGCCTTTCCGCGAAGCGATGGCGGCGCATGTGAGCGGCCTCATGACGGCGCATTTGTTTATCCCCGCCCTCGACGCCCGCAAAGACATGGCTACTTCGATTTCCGACAAAGCCATCGACAGCCTGATGAAACAAGTGATGGGTTTTGAAGGACTGGCAGTGACCGATGCCCTGGATATGAAAGGCGTTACGGCTGCGCATCAAATTGGCGAAATAGAAAAAATGGCTTATCTGGCCGGCAACGACATCCTGCTGCTGCCCCTCGCCATTGACGCAGCCATCAAAAAGATCATCAAAGCCATCGACCAGGGCGAGATCAGCCGCGAAGAAGTGGATGCACGCTGCCGAAAAATACTGACCTATAAATACATCACCGGCCTCAATACGTTTAATTACGACGATATCAACATCGACGAAATCCCCGCTATCGTTAATGATGCAGAAAGCGAACTCATCACGCGGCACATCTACGAGCAGGCAGTTACGGTTGTAAAAAACCAAACCGACCTGCTACCATTGCAGCGCCCCGACACTTTGCGCATTGCTTCGGTAGCCATCGGTAGTTCAGCGGTGAGTGCTTTTCAGAAAACATTGGAGCTTTTTGCCCCGGTCACTCATTTTCAGGCGGGCGATGCTCCAGCCGTTGCCGAGATAAATTCATTGCGCAAGCAACTCGAAAAATTTAACCTTATCATTGTTAGCCTGGAAAGCCCACGCCTGCTACCGAGCAAAAATTACAGCGTAACTCAGTCGGCGTTGCAGCTCATTGCAGAAATAAAATCTTTGCCCTCCCGTACCGTGCTCGACATTTTTGGCAACGCTTATTTACTAAAGAGTTTTACTGAAAACAGGGGGCTTGACGCAATTGTGATGTCGTACGAAAACAATGATCTGGTGAAAGAGGTTTCGGCGCAAATGCTGTTTGGCGCAACCGGAGCTTCCGGCTCACTTCCTGTTACCGTAACCAAAACTTTTCCGGCAGGCACCGGGTTCATCACCCGGCCTTTGGAGTGCCTGCGCTATTCTATTCCCGAAGAGGTTGGAATCGACCATCGTGCGCTCGACACCCTCGACCGGCTGATCGAAAAAGCCATCCGTGAGAAAGCTTTTCCCGGAGCACAAATGTTGCTGGCCAAGGATGGGGTCGTTTTTTATAATAAATCCTTCGGCAACCATACCTACGACAAAAAACAGCCGGTACAAACCGATGATCTTTACGATCTGGCGTCACTCACCAAAATACTGGCTACCACTCCGGGTATCATGAAGCTGCACGACGAAGGCTCTTTCGACATCGATCAGCCGCTGTCAGTGTATCTTCCCTATTTGCAAAAAAGCAACAAGTCGGGGATCATTACCCGCGACATTATGACACATCAGGCCAGGCTGCAAAGCTGGGTTCCTTTTTATGTTAAAACAATCAAGGATTTCCAACCCGACAAAATGCTCTACCGCAGCAAGCCGGAAAAAAACTTTTCTACACAGGTAGCCGAAAAGCTTTTCATCATGAATGCTTATCGCGACAGCATCTATGACACCATTGCGACATCGAAACTTTTAAAGAAAAAAGAGTACAAATACAGCGATTTGGGATTTATCCTTTTGTGTGATGCCATCCAAAGAATAACTGCAATACCGATGGATTTGTGGATACAAAATGAATTTTACAAACCTATGGGCATGACAACGCTGGGCTATTTGCCGCTGCAGAATTTCAGTTTACAACGGATCATTCCTACCGAAAACGACACGGTTTTTCGTAAGCAACTGGTGCATGGATACGTGCACGATCCCGGAGCAGCCATGCTGGGCGGTGTATCAGGTCACGCCGGCTTGTTTGCCAATGCCAACGATGTGGCCAAGATGATGCAGATGTATCTGCAGGAAGGGTTTTATGGCGGTCATCAATATCTGAAATCTGAGACGATAGAAGAGTTTACAAGGCAGCAGTTCCCGCTCGACGACAACCGCCGTGGCCTCGGTTTCGATAAGCCGTTGCCCATTTACGATCGCAAAGGGCCAACATGCAAAGGTGCATCAGCCGATAGCTACGGACATTCCGGCTTTACCGGCACTTACGCCTGGGCCGATCCCGACAACCAGCTGGTGTACATCTTTCTGTCGAACAGGGTGTGTCCCGACGCCGGAAACAATGGACTTATCAAATCCAATCTGCGCACAGTACTTCATCAACTCGTGTATGACATCATCAAAGCATCCACCCCTGCAACAACTCCCGCATCATTGATGTTAAACAAAGATTAATAATTAAAACATGAATCATTTTCTATTTACAAACGAATCGTACCAATGAATTACCGCACTCAATCGATACTACTCTGGATAGCCGCTTTCCTGCTAATGGCCGCGGCTGCCATGTATCAGCGGACTACCGGCCCCACCTACCCGGCCCGCGGAACCGTAAGTATCGGCATGGAGGAAATAACCTACAAACTCATCCGCACCTGGGAAGGCAGCACCGATGCCGAAGTAACGGTAGAAGTGCCCAACCAGAATATCGAAGGAAAATATCGCCTTAAGCGCTACAAAAGCCACGACGAATGGAGCTGGCAGCCCATGAGCCGCGAAGGCGACCTACTGGTGGCGCGCCTGCCCGGACAGCCTCCCGCCGGCAAGGTGATGTACGAAATCTATCTTGGAACCAATGATCAGTTTATCAATGTCACTCCGGAACCACTGATACTCCGCTACAAAGGGCACGTTCCGCTTTCGATACTTATCCCGCATATCATTATCATCTTTCTGGCCATGATGTTCTCGCTGCGAACGGGTTTTGAAGCACTCATCAAAGGAAAGAATCTGGTTAAATATGCGTTGTGGACGGTGATACTGCTTACCGTCGGCGGACTCATTTTTGGACCGCTGGTGCAGAAACACGCTTTTGACGTCTACTGGGCAGGCTGGCCTTTCGGGCAGGACCTTACCGACAACAAAACGCTGGCTGCTTGGATTGTTTGGGTAGCGGCATATTTTCAGGTACGCAACAATCCCAAACGCCGTGGCTGGGTAATAGCCGCTTCCGTGATGCTGCTGGCAGTATATCTGATTCCACACAGTACGTTTGGCTCTGAAATAGATTTTACGCAGGAAACCCTAAACCAGTAATCGGGCAGCACTATGATCATCATTATCATCGCAGTTACGGCCATTGTTTCTTTTATGGCTTTTAGCAATGGACAGTTGTTTGATAAATTGCGTTTCAACGCCTACTACATCAAGCATCACCGGCAGTGGTACCGGTTTTTGTCGCACGCTTTGCTGCATGCCGACCTGATGCATCTGGCCATCAATATGCTGGTGCTTTGGTCGTTTGCCGGCGTGGTGATGGTGTTTTTCAATCACGACTTCGGACAAATGGCGGTGCCGGTTTTTTTGGGACTTTACATTGGTGGTATTATCTTCTCGTCGGTTTATGATTACTTCAAACATTCAGAAGATATTTATTACTCCGCGGTGGGCGCTTCGGGAGCTGTTTCGGCGGTAGTTTTTTCGAGCATCATCCTTTATCCCAGCGGCAAAATTTCCCTGTTGTTCATCCCAATTGGCATCCCGTCATGGATTTTTGGAATTCTTTACCTGGCTTATTCGGTCTATATGGGCAAACGCGGTCGCGACAACATCGGGCACAACGCACACTTCTGGGGCGCAATCTTTGGCATCGCCTACACCATCGTCATCAATCCGGATTATGTGGCTGCATTTTTCAGTCAGCTGGGAATTGGATTTTAGTGGGGATTATTAATCTAATAGAGGGAAATCGGCAAGTTGTTGTAGTTTGACGTTTCTATGTCCTCCATCGTCGGACGATAGACAGTTACCGTTTGTCCTTCGACTTTCGAGCGCCCGCAGGACCTCGAAACGTCAGGAGTTAGGGTATTCCGAACTTTTTCCTGACTTCGACAATGCGTCACCCTAAATTATTTTTCAAAATTTTTTGTTTTGTTTCCACCTTACAGTCGCCTATATTAGACAGCTGCCCCAGGTTGCATCCCCATTTCTGTATCTCCGGTAGCGATTAGACGCGAGTCACGAATATTAGATTTCGAGGATAAGAAAGCTCCGTAGGAGCGGTATTTTGGTAGATTGAAGCAACAAATGAAAACACAAAGCTCCGTAGGAGCGATATTATAATAATAATAGAACTAAAGATATTTTCCATTCGATTGGATTTACAACCTTCTCTGAATGCAATATAATAATCCTTAAAGGTTACTTTGGTGTCGCCTCTACGAGGCTTTTGATCTACGGCTATCCATTTTCTACCAAAATGTCGCCTCTACGAGGCTCTTATCCCAAACCCGGACTTCGGCAATGTGCAACACGAATAATTTTTCGTTACTTTTTGTTTTCCCCCAATAATTGATGCCTTTTCTGCTTGCGTCACCCAATTCGGTGACGTGAGATTTATAACTAGTTGCGATTTAATTAATTACAAAACCTGGGGTTTATTACTGTCGAAGTCAGGAGTTACCGTTTGTCTTCGACTTTCGAGCGTCCATAGTACCTCGAAACGTCAGGAGTTAGGGTATTCCAAACTTTTTTAATTTGCTCTCCGGGCTCTCCGTTGCTCGCGCCGCTCCTGCCGCCTAGTCATTTTATCTTCATTTTGATTGCCCGGCAAAACATTGTCCTTTAGTCCACTCATAACTGTTTTAACCAAATAATCAAAAATTGCTTTCTCCTTATTCCGCTCGAAATACATCTTAGCCGTGTCGACAGGATTTTGGTTGCTATTGTTGATCACCACATTGGCCAAAAAGCTCAGTATTTTATTCTTATCCTGCGATTCATCTGATTTATCTTTAAGGAACGCCAATTTAAGATTTGCATAGTTGAGCACCATAAACCCGGTAGCCGACTCGCTTCCTGCATCAGCATGAAGCCACAACGAGTTGATGGTGCCCTCCTCTACTTTCACGCCTTCCGTAGGTACGATCATCTGGTTGAAACCGGCTAACTGCATCGGCCCCATCGTGGCAGTAAAACTAAAATCGCCGCTTTGGAGATTTGCAGGAAACAGAATTTCTACAGTCATTTTACCATCTCCGAAAAACACAGCTTGCACATCCCACACCATGGCCCCGCGGCGACGGATGACCGACGGAATATTGGTAAGATTGTAAACAGTTCCATAGAAGCGGGTGATGGGCACCTCGCCAGGTACATCGGCGTAAGGATTGAGCTGCTGATAAAGGATATCCGCGTTTTTAACCTCCACCTTTTCGACATCCACCGATATGGGCAACGCGGCCAGCATCTGCTGCGGCTGCAATGGGCGCTGGCTATGATCGAAAGGAACATTTTTATCGCGGTAAGCATTCAGTCCGGCCTCATAAATCACAATTTTCCGGATGTGAAGCGTATCGGTGGCAACGAATCGGGCAAGATCGAAATCGTAAATATCCAGCTTGGGCACAGTCAATTCTATCCGATCGATTTGTTTGCCAACTTTCCATCCAAACTCTCTTTTGTCGTATTGTGGATTTAGCTTTAGCTCCTTAATAGTGATGAGCGTATCTGCACCCAGGATATCGACGTTTTGCATTGTTATGCTATAAAATCCGTTGGGCAATTGGTAACTGATCTCACCGAGATGTATTTCTGTCCGCGCAAAGGCATCACCAGCAAGAGTTTCGATGGCCTTATCGAAAGGGATATCAATTTTACGGATGTTGATATCAATATCGGCTACAGCCACTGATTCGAGATTTTCGGGTCGCAGCATCCTGCTAAAGCTTCCGTCGGTGAGGATGAACCGCCGAATGGAAATGCCTTTTATTTTTTGTTTTGAAGAAGAAGTGTCAGCACGATGCCCATTTTGTAACTCTTTGGCCGCCTCCTTTTCAGCATCGGTATGGTGCTCGATCATCACTATTTGTGGCTCGCTGATGCGGATGGTGCCCAGATGAATTTTATCTAGATTGAATGATAAATTCCTGGCCAGCCCGTTCACCGAAAGTTTTTTTATGGCCGCATCGAAAACCACCGGCTGGCTGTAACGCAGCGAATCCGACCCTTCGAAAAATGAGGCATGCGGTTTTATTTGCAGATTATGAAAAACTACCGAAGCCGACCACAAATCCAAATTTATTTCGCTGTAGCTGATCTCGTACACCCTGCTGATGGACATTTGCCGGTAGTATTTTGTGATCAGCTTGTCAGCAATGGATTCGGCGTTGTAGTTGATATAAATTAAAGCTCCGGCAACGATCACAATGAAAATCGCCAGAATGATACCGAGTACTTTAAAAAACTTTCGCATAGGACTCGAGTGTTTTGATGATTTTAGGATTTTACTGCGTGCCAAAAATAAACAAAGAACGGTACCTTTGCATCAAAAATTAATGATTTGCTCATAAGATTTGAAAATATTAGCATCGGATACAATAACCATTCGCTGCTCGAAGGGCTTTCGTTTGATGTTGCTGCTGGTGATAAGCTGGTGCTGAAAGGCGGGTCAGGCTCCGGCAAAACCAGTCTGCTGAATGTGGTGACGGGCTTCGTCAGGCCCATCTCAGGAAGTATGTTGGTAAACGATGAGATCAGCAACCGTGACAACATCCGCGCCTTGCGCCGCCAGATTGCCTGGCTGCCGCAGCAAATCAATTTTTCAGATTATGATGTAAAAGAATTTCTTGCGCTTCCCTTTACTTTCGGTGTCAACAAATCGATTCGCCCCGACCGCGAAAAAATCCTGGAGCTGTTCGGATTCTTTGGGCTGAAACCCGAACTTATCAACAGCACCATGCAGGAAGTTTCGGGTGGCGAAAAACAACGCATCGCTTTGGTGAGCTGCCTTTTGCTGCAGCGCCAGATATTGCTTCTCGACGAACCCGTGTCGGCTCTCGACGAAGCCTCAAAAAAGCTGGTGATGGATTACCTTTTTAATCAAGAAGAGCTGACCATCATCTCCGCCTCCCACGACGCCGAATGGATAGCCCGTTGCGACAAAATCATCCAACTACACGAAAATTCATCATGGAAACCATCGACATAAGCTGGGGAAATCTTTTTTTGGGATACCTGATGCTGGGCATCCCGCTGTGGGCGTTTTGGTATTACCACACAGGCCTCGTGCGCGAAACCATTGTTGCGGCAGCGCGCATGACGGTGCAGCTCTTTCTGATGGGGCTTTATCTTACGATACTCTTCGACCTAAACAACGCCTGGATCAATCTGCTGTGGCTCCTCATTATGATTGGCGTAGGCGCCGGCGCCACCATCCGGCGCAGCGAGCTTCAGTGGCGGAAATTCCTGATACCGGTAACGGTCGGCTCACTGATTTCGATCGTTATTGTGGATGCCTTCTTTCTGGGAATTGTTTTGCGTCTCGACAATGTTTTCGACGCGCGTTATTTTGTTACCATCAGCGGGATGATCATGGGCAACTCGATGAAGAACAACATCGTAGCGCTCAATGTATTTTATAAAACGCTTTCGCGAAATAAGGCGGATTACAAATACTGCATCGCCAATGGCGCCACCCGTCGCGAGGCGCTACAACCTTTTATGCGACAGGCACTCAAGCTCTCCTTCAACCCGCAAATAGCCACCATGGCCGTGATGGGACTTATTGCGCTGCCCGGTACACTCACCGGACAGATAATAGGCGGCTCCAGCCCCGACACCGCCATCAAATATCAGATTCTACTCATGCTGGCCATCTTTGTCGCCTGCATGATCACCATCCTCATCACCATCAATATGGCCAACCGCAGTCTGTTTGACGAGTGGGACGACTTTGAAAAGTTTTAATAATAAAAAACCGGCTTCCATCATGATGACAGAAACCGGTTTCTTTGAAAATTCCAAATATCAATTTTCAAATTTCAAACAAGTAACAAAAAACAAAAATTCAACTTTATAGATTGAAAACCCTTCCCACACCCCCCGACCCCCTTTAGGGGATTGAGGGGTAGCGCGAGCATTTGGAAAACAAAAATCATTATC